>JBKJSZ010000158.1:0-4684 GCA_046593675.1 Ferruginibacter sp. | reverse complement strand
GAAAAAAGTCTGCACCAAACAACCCGAGAGTTAAAACAGGGCAACGATGCAATTTGTCTGCAATCGCTTTGCCAGTTGTTTGGTTATTCAAGACAAGCTTTTTACAAACAGCAAAATGTACAGTTTACAACCCTTAGCAAAACCCAATTAATTATTGAACAGGTATTACACATCCGCAAGCAACAGCCAAAATGTGGTGGTCGTAAACTTTTAGTGATGCTGCAACCTTTTCTGAAAGAGAGAAATATTTTAATAGGCCGGGATGCATTTTTTAATCTACTGGCAAAAAATAAACTGTTTGGTGCGCAATAAAAAACGCAGTGTTCATACTACGAACAGTAAACATTTCTTTTACCGATATCCCAACCTGGTAAAGGCTTTTACGCCATTGCATACCCATGAGCTATGGGTTGCGGACATCACCTACATCCCGTTAAAAGATAGCAGGTTTGCATACCTGTATCTACTTACGGATGCTTATAGCCGAAAAATTGTAGGCTTTCATGTAAGTGATAATATGAGGGTAGGAAGTGCAGTAGTTGCGCTGCAAAAAGCACTGGATCAAAAACCTTTGGATGCTATTGTTATTCATCATAGTGACCGGGGCATGCAGTTCTGCAGCAATGAATATGTTAAGCTGCTTAAAGAACATCATGCGCAGATAAGCATGACTGAAAATGGAGATCCTTATGAAAATGCAATGGCAGAAAGAGTAAATGGTATTTTAAAAACAGAACTGATTGCTGAAAGTTATACAGATGCAACAGAAGCAATTCAGCATATTACAAGATGTATAACCATCTACAATTATAGAAGAGTCCACAGCAGTATTAACTATCAGATACCACACCATGCACACATACAAAAAGGGCCTCAAATAAAGCGATGGAAAAAATTATTATAAACCAAGACAACAAAAAAGAGATGAACAACTGGAAGAATATAACAGGCCAGCGCAACAAAAAAACCTATAGCTGTGAGGCCATCGTTTTTTTTGCCCTGCGCACAACAACCGGTTCAAATATCAACCCTAATCCGGATGAATTATATTTGTAAACCAATAGCAGGATTAATATTTATCACTGTCAACTTTATTCAGGACGGGTCAGTGAATATCCAAGCTCTATATCCGGCGGACGGAATTCTGTTGGGCATTAGTTCTTAACATCAACTTTTGTTTATTAATTTAGCTTCAGTTCCGGGCAGACAGTTGGTCAATTCCCCAACTGCAGCAATACTCGAACGTTAGCGGTTATTGCAAATCCTGATACAACCAACATAGACAAATAATAAAATTGAAACATAAAACAAATGACTAAAAAAGTTATTGTTGTAGCCGGTGGAACGGGAAATCTTGGAGGCAGAATAATTAAGGCGTTAATAGACAAAGGAGCTGAAGTTCGGGCTTTAGTTCGTTCAGCTAGCGATAAAGAAAAAACAAATCGTCTTGAACGCATTGGGGCAAAAGTCATTCTTTTAGACATGACAAACGAACAAGAAATATCCAAAGCTTGCATCGGAGCAACATGTTTAGTTTCTGCATTAGCAGGTTTACGTGACGTGGTTATCGAGAGCCAAAAAGTCTTATTAAATGGTGCAATTTTAGCTGGAGTGCCTCGGTTTATCCCTTCCGATTATTCATTAGACTTTACAAAATTTAATGATGGCGAAAATCGAAACTTAGATTTAAGAAGGGAATTTCATAAATATTTAGACACTACTTTAATCTCAGCAACAACTATTTTTAATGGTGCATTTATGGATATGCTTACGAAAGAAATTCCAATGATAATTTTCAAAAAGAAACTTGTGCTTTATTGGGGCAATGCCGACAATAAAATGGGCTTTACTACTTTAGATGACACCGCTATTTATACGGCAAATGTTGCTCTGGACGAATCTACACCTCGTTATTTAAGAATTGCTGGTGACCAAATAAGTCCGAGAGAAGTAAGAGAAGTGATGAATGAATTATCGGGACAAAAATTTCGTTTGTTGAGAACAGGTGGACTTGGATTGCTAAGTATAATTATAAAAATTACCAAAATATTTTCACCAGGAAAAACAGACCTTTATCCTGCTTGGCAAGGAATGCAATACATGCGGAATATGATGGACGAAAGAGCAACCTTAAACACAATTGACAATAATCGTTACACAGATTTGAAATGGACAAGAGTTAAAGACCTGATTTCAAATCATAAAATTTCCTGATTATAAATTTTCATTAGACATGGAGAAAACAACTACTGCTATCAAAAGTATTGCTGCAATTGTGGCAGAACGGAAGAACAATCAGCAGAAGTGCATATCCAAGCTTTATATGCGGCGGACGTAATTCTACCGTTCATTAGTTCTAAACTTCAACTTTTGTTTATTAATTTAGCTTCAGTTACGGGCAGACAGTTGGTCAATTCCCCAACTGCAGCAATACTTCAACGTTGCCTGCTGTGCCATTTGACACACTTTACTAATTGAATTATGAGACAGCTAATACTTTTTTTTGTTTGCATATTCTGCTTTGCACAAAATAGCAAAGCACAATTTGATTACCCGGCTACCAAAACAGTAGACAGTTCCGACACATGGCATAATGTGACAGTAAATGACCCTTACCGCTGGCTGGAAAATCTGAAAAATCCAGAAGTGATGAATTGGTTTAAAATTCAAGCAAATTTTACCGATGACATTTTAAATAAACTGCCCTATACCGATGTACTTTTTAATGAACTGCTTAAATTAGATGTTGCACAACCTGAACGAAAAGATGGTGTAAGACGGATTGGCAATTCTATATTTTATTGGCAGGTAAAAACAGGAGAAGGAAAGGCAAAGATTTACAGGCATTTTGACAATGCAGCTTCACCACAAATAATTGCTTCGCCCGAAATGTGGGGGAAGAATTACAATATCTATGGTTTTGATATTGACCCTTCCGAAAAATACATTGCAATTGATGCCCTGGAAGGAGGAAAGGAAATAAACGATGTAAAAATTTATAGCGTTGCTGAAAACAAAATATTGCCTGATAAAATAGAAGGCACCTATAAAGGATTTATGAATAATCAAAATGGAGTATTTTATTATACGCAACGGCCTACCTACAACCCTCGTGAAAGCTATTCTCATAACGATGAGATTTTTAAGACCCATATCATCGGCACAGATACTTCGCTTGATAAAGTGGTTATAAGTAAACAAACCAATCCTGAAGTAATGAGTTATACAGACGAGAGATACGTTTGGGAAATTAAAACGTTCAAAAATTGCAATTACGAATTTATCCCCATATCTGCTACTGAAATCTATTATAGAAAATCCGGCACTGTCAATAAATGGATAAACTTATTTGCTGGAAAAGATGAAGACGTTTCAGATAATATTTTCTACAATAACAATAAAATTTACTACACTTCTTTTAAAGATGCTCCAAATGGTAAAATAAAAATGCTGGATTTAAATAATCCTGCTGCAATACCTAAAACTATTTTAGCAGAACAAGCCGATCCAATAAGTTATGAATCTGTAGCGCAAACAAAAAACTATCTTATTGTTCCATTAAAAAGGAATGGAATTACTACTTATACCAAATTCATTTATTTACCTACCCATAAAATTACCGCTTCGCCTTTTAAAGAAACGACAGCAAGAACAAGATATTTTGGAATAAACAAGGGTAAGAATGATAGTGTTTTAATTGTAAGAGAAGGTTGGGCAAACCCTGTTCAACTTTCGTATGGTGATATTGGAAGCAAAAGAGAAATACCAAGTAAATATTATACATACACACCGTTGCCTTTTGCAAACAGTCTGATGGTGGAGGAAATAGAAGTGCCAGGTTATGATGGCACATTAATACCACTAACTATTATCCGCAGAAAAGATTTGAAAATGAATGGGAATAATATTGCTCTTCTAAATGGCTATGGTGCCTATGGATCTACCGCTGCCCCGGAGTTTAATCAAACTTATGCAATTCTTGCAAACAAAGGAGTGGTCGTGTGCATTGCACATGTAAGAGGTGGCGGCGAAAAAGGAAACAACTGGCATATTGGTGGAACCAAACAAAGTAAACCTAACACATGGAAAGATTTTAATTCCTGTGCAGAATATTTAATTGCCAGAGGTTATACAACTAAGGATCATTTAGCCTGCGAAGGCGGAAGTGCAGGTGGTATTCTTATTGGCAGAGCAATCACTGAAAGGCCAGACCTCTGGGCGTGTGCAGTACCACAAGCAGGTGTTGTAAATATTTTACGTTTCGAATATTCGGCAGGTGGCAAAACACAGGCAGCCGATTTTGGAACTTTGGGTAATATCAATGAGTTTTTCTCCATGATGGAAAGCGATGCCGTACTACATATTCAAAAAGGGGTAAAATATCCTGCTATGTTAGTTGTAACCGGTTGGGACGACCAAAGAGTAAATTGCTGGCAAGGTGGAAAATTTGCCGCTGCAGCCCAAAATGCAACAACATCCGGTAAGCCTGTTTTGCTAAAAGTAAATTTCAATGGTGGACATGCTGGTGATATGACAAGCAAAGAAGCCGCCATTAAAGAACAGGCAGCCAGGTATGCTTTTGTTTTATGGCAATGTGGTTTCGATAAAGCGAATAAGTACGACTGATAAGGCACGAACAGGAAACAAAAGGTTTTGTGCAATTGGGGCTCTACGTTCAAGCAAT
>JBKJSZ010000311.1:0-3813 GCA_046593675.1 Ferruginibacter sp. | reverse complement strand
AATTGCTTTTTCCCTGTCTATAGCACTTGTGCTGCCATCAAAATATTCAAATGTAACATTTAGTTCGGTAAGTTTTGCTTTAACTAAAGCAAGCATTCCCAAAAATTGTGAAAAGATCAAAGCTTTGTGTTCCCCTATATTTTCAGAAATTTCCCTGGCCAGTTCATCAAGTTTAATAGAATGATTCGGAAACTTCTCTTCTTCATTTAATATAGCCGGGCTGTCACATATCTGCCGGAGTTTCATTAAACCCTGAAGAATGGTGAGTTGAGATTTATCAATTCCCTGTTCTTCAATGGTACCAAGAATTTTTTCACGGTAACTGTTACGATAGGCATCATAAATTTTACGTTGCTCCGTTTCCATTTCACAGAATAAAATAGTTTCTGTTTTTTCGGGAAGATCTTTCGCAACCTGTTCTTTGGTACGGCGTAAAATAAATGGAAATAATAATTTACGAAGATGATCTTTTTGTTCCTGTTCACCGAATTTATCAATAGGTGTAGCAAATTCATTTCTGAAAAATTCCATGGATCCCAATAAACCAGGATTCAGAAAATTCATTTGTGCATAAATATCAAAAGTGTTGTTTTGTAATGGCGTACCACTCATACAAACACGGTTGCGTGCATTTAATAATGATGCCGCTTTGGTAACTTTAGAGGAAGGGTTTTTTATAGCCTGACTTTCATCCAGCACAACATAATCGAAATTAATTTTAAGAAAAATATGAATATCACTTCTTAATGTTCCATAAGTGGTGATGATAATATTATGGCTTTGCAGAACTTCGGCATCACGGGTACGTGTATTGCCGTGGTGAATGATATAATTTAATTCCGGAGTGAATTTTTTCACCTCATTCTGCCAGTTATAGATCAAGGTAGTAGGGCAAACAACAATTGATTTCAAACTTCCGTTGTTAACGGTACGGAAATGATCAAGCATACTTAATGCCTGTACCGTTTTACCCAAACCCATGTCATCTGCAAGAATTCCACCCCAACCCACATCATTTAAATAATTGAGCCATTGGAAACCTGCAACCTGGTAAGGGCGTAGAATGGGTTGTAGTGCAATAGGCGCATCAATTTCCGGAATATTTTTAAACTCCCGAAGTCGTTCAAATTTTTCATCCAGTGCAAAACTGATCTCTGTTTCATCTCTGTTATCAAATAATTCATCTATCACACTCATGTGGTATTTACTCAAAGGGAGTTTGTCACTTTTGCTACTGCCATCGCCCACTTTAAATAATAGTGCATATCGCTTAAGCCATTCATCGGGCAAAATTCCCAGTGTACCATCACCTAACTGAACAAAAGATTGTTTTCCGGATAATGCACGCTTGATATCGGCAATTCCTACACGTTGTTCCCCGAATTCTATTTCTACTTTCGCATCAAACCAATCAAGTCCGCTACTAACATGAATATGTGTATTTGGTCGCGCTGTATTAAAGCGAAAATTTTTCAGTGATTCAAAACCATACACCGAGATTTTCATCTCTTTCATGGCATCAATGAATAGAAAGAACCAATTGTTCCTTAAAACATCAATGCCTTTTAAAACAAGTCCGCCATCCGGCTGTGTAACAAACATCGAATGCAGGCTATTCATTTTTTCAGTGAAGGACTCCTCAATTGTTTTATTACGATGGATCACCAGAATTTTATTTCCATTAGGAAGTGTAATGGTGTCTTTATCTGAATTACCTGCTTCATAACCCTGATACGTAAATACCGGACGAAACACGAGATAATCACCCCGTTCCAGCAATTGTATTTTTATTTCCGGCACCACATTTTTTACCTGCTTCACCAGGCTTTTATCAAAATCTACCTGGTATTCTTTTGTAAGGGGAAGGATGATGTCCTTCATTTGTTTATCCCAGTTATTGCTGTTTAATACAATATTATTTTTGCTGACAAATTTTTCGGTTTGTATAATATCTTCCGGTTTTTTCCATAGGTAAATCACATTATCCATTTGAAAAATCATACTGCTGTTACATTCATTAGAATTAAATGGCAGGGAAATATCATTTACTTTCACCATGCAAACCAATTCAAAATGATCGGCGTTTGGAATTACTTTAAACAACGGGGAAACAGGTGTGTTACTCAATGAAACTTTTAAAAGATTCGCCGTTTTAAATGCTTTCCCTTTAGGTAAAATGTATACGAAAGGTTGTGTCTCTTCAAATAGTTTTTTAAGTTTAGGATGAAGATATTCGGAGATGAGGGATTTAGTTTCTTCCGGTAAATCATCTCCTTCATTCTGTATAATGTTTTCCCATATACCGCTGAAAGGAGAATTCCGGTTCAGGTATTTATTTATTTCACTTTCCTGAAGTTTGCGTAATTGCTGAAAGGTTTGTTTATCTTCTTCAGAAAACACTTCTGTATTTACATATTTTGTAAGATCAAGCGCTTCAGCTTTGCTGATGTACATCTTTTGTTCTTCATCAGTTTCACCCTGAATAGCATCAATGATAAAATAAGGATATGTTTTAGCATTAAAATTAAAAACGATCCCTAATTTTTTTGAAGCATTTTCAGCAACGGTAATTTCCGGTTCTTCATTAAATTGTCTGACAGAAACTGAAGGTATGGGTGCAGAAACTCTTTTAATAGACAAATCCAGCACTTTCATAAAAGGTTTCCCGTCTTTGTAAGTGAACTCAAATTTGCCTTGAAGATCATCTGTTAGGGAATAACCGTATATCTGTAATAATTTATTTTTCTCCTTATCCCAGTTACGGATCGAATCAAAATAATGAGGACCATTTGCATTCAATAACTGCAGAAATAAAGCGATTTTATGTTTACATAAAGGATATTGTGTTTCAGAACAGGTGCAGGAAGTATCAAAATTTTTTTCTTCATTTTTCCGGATGCGTAATGTAAAATTTTCTCCTTGCTCTTCCAGTTCTGCATCTACTCTTTCATCTGCTGCCAGCAAAATGGAAACTGTATTGTTTCGCGATAACAACTCTCCTTCTTCAAAAACTTCCGGAGAAGAAAGCATGCGCATACTTTTAAGATCGATGTGTTTCATTTTAGCAACGGTATGTTGCTGATCGTATGAAGTGATGCCGCTGCTGCCTAACTGATTTTTATCAACAAGATCCTGTAACCGGAATAATGCTGCGGCTTCGTGTCGGCAGATTTCTCCAAGATTATACGGGCAACCGCAACGCATAGAAATTAAACGCGGCTCTGAATATTTGAAAATGTACACTTTATAAAATGTACTGTAACTATCATCCTTAACACGAAAAACAATATTTCCCAAAAGTTCATCGTGCTCCACTAATTCAACAAATCCCAGTGAATGTATTTTTTTTCCCCTGCGGATTATTTCGTCAGTTCCATTGTTATAAATATGCTTAATGATATGTGGTAAAGCCAAAATGTTGATTTAGGTTGACGTGATACGGTTGCAAACAAAGCAATTTGCAAAAGTAATGGAAAATACAGGAGAGCGTTGTTGATTATAATCGATTGTGGAGAAAATATAACATTTAAATTATTCCTTTGATCAATTTGCCTCCGGAATACAAGGGCAATACTTCGGCCGTATCCGCAGTTAAGCAAAATTCAATATCTTTTTGTAATCCAAAACCCATCAGCCTCTGATAATGGGATGCATTTTTTACTTTCATAAAACCGAAGATATCATTCTTCCCTTCTTCATATAAAGCGGAAGCAATTTTTGAAGAGTCACAATTGATGGTAAAATGTTCTTTTACTACATCTATTACAGCACCAGCAAAAAGCGAGTCTTCTAAGTTAATTTTGTCTTTCCAGG
>JBKJSZ010000198.1:0-7331 GCA_046593675.1 Ferruginibacter sp. | reverse complement strand
CGGGAAACAAATTGCATACTGGCAGGTGAATGCTACAAAAATCAGGGATTATTTTATGTTGAATACAACAGATTCAATATACAGCAGGGTAATTCCTGTTGAATATCCTAAAGTAGGAGAAGCACCGTCTCCGGTTCGTATTGGGGTCATCAACTTATCTAATGGTTATACAAGGTGGATGAATATTGAAGGAGATCCACAACAGCATTATCTGCCACGCATGGAATGGAGCAGCAGTTCAGAATTGATTGTTCAGCAGCTAGATCGCAAGCAGCAGGAAAGCAGATTAATTTATTGTAACGCTTATGATGGAAGCAGTAAAACTTTCTGGGCAGAAAATGATGATGCCTGGGTTGACTTAAATACCGATGATCCTGCTGGATGGAAATGGATCAATAAAAACCAGGATTTTTTATGGGTGAGCGAAAAAGATGGCTGGAGACATGTGTATAAAATAAGCAAAGACGGCAAGACGTTAACGTTGCTCACAAAAGGAAATTATGATATCGGAAATATAAAAGCGATCGATGAAGTAAATAACTGGTTATATTTCTCGGCTTCTCCAAATAATGCCACACAATTATACTTGTATCGTGTGAAGTTAAATAGCGCTGCAAAACCGGGAAAAGATGAACCGGAATTTGTAGGAAATAATTCTTTGAAAGGGACGCATCAATACGATATATCTCCGAATGGTAAAATTGCTTTCCATTCTTTCAGCAATTACAATACTTACCCGGTACATGAATATGTATCATTGCCAGATCATAAAACATTAAATAATGCAAAAGCTATTGCTTCACAAATAAAAACAGATCCGAATATTAATGTAGAATATTTACAGATCATTACAGATGAAAAGATAACATTAGATGCCTGGATCAGGAAACCTGCAAATTTTGACGCTGCAAAAAAATATCCTGTGGTATTTTATGTGTATGGAGAACCGGCTGCTACTACTGTTGGGGATGAATACGGTAATCATGAAAATTTTTTATACAATGGAGATATGCCGGCTGACGGATATGTGCAGGTTGCCATAGATAACCGTGGTACTCCATCTTTGAAAGGTGCTGCTTGGAGAAAAGCTATTTATAGAAAAATCGGTGATATTAATATCAGGGATATGGCCATGGGTGCCCGGAAAATATTGGAACTTCCTTACATGGATAAAACTCGTGTGGCTGTTTGGGGATGGAGTGGTGGAGGATCTTCCACCTTGAATTTATTATTCAGGTATCCTGAAATGTTTCAGACCGGAGTTAGTATTGCCGCAGTTGCCAGCCAGTTGAATTATGATAACATTTACCAGGAACGTTATATGGGATTGCCGCAGGAGAACAGGGAAGATTTTGTAAAGAATTCGCCCATCAATTATGTGAGCGGTTTAAAAGGTAAACTTTTATACATTCATGGAACGGGTGATGATAATGTTCATTACAGTAATGCAGAAATGCTTATAAATGCTTTAATAAAAAACAAAAAACAATTTGAGTTAATGTCTTATCCGAATCGCACACACAGTATTTCAGAGGGAGAAGGAACAAGGGAACATTTGTCTATGTTGTACACAAATTTTATAAAAAAGAATTGTGTTCCGGGTGGAAGATAATGCAAATCTGCAAATTGGTGAATGTGCAAATGTGTGAATGAAAATGTTTTAAGATATCTGACAAATGGGAAATATAAAACAGAATATAAAATTCGAAAATACCAGGCAGGAAGTTTTGCCTTTAAAGCATTTTTTGTATAGGTTGGGCCGTTACGGAGTATTCGCAATCATACTTATTATTTTTTCTGCCGGTATTGGTACAATTGGATATAGTTATTTTGAAAAATTAAATTTCATTGATAGTTTTCACATGGCTTGCATGATATTGACGGGGATGGGCCCGGTGATAGAAATGAAATCATTTTCTTCTAAATTATTTTCCTCTTTTTATGCCTTATACAGTGGTATTGCCTTTCTGAGTATTACAGCCATTTTTTTTGCTCCTATTATCCACAGGTTCTTACATATTCTTCATATTGATAAAAATGAAGAGGAATAAAAAAATGATGTATGACAGTTGATAAGTGTAAATAAATATAATTACAGACGATAAAAAATTTCACATCCAATAATTTATTTAATTCGGTCTGGATACACTTCCAAAGCTTTTTCCAGGCAATCCATAGCGGTATTAATAGCTTCTGCATTTAAAACATAGGCGAGCCGAACTTCATCACGTCCCATTCCCGGAGTACTATAGAATCCTGTTGCAGGAGCCAGCATGACTGTTTGGTTATTATGAGAAAAACTTTCGAGAAGCCATTGGCAAAATGCATCGCTGTCTCTAACCGGCAATTGCGCCATCGCATAAAAAGCGCCACCAGGATTTGGACAAAAAACTCCCGGTATTGCATTGAGCCTTTTAACCAATGTATCTCTGCGAAGTTTGTATTCTTTTTTTGTGGTGTTGAAATAATCATCCGGAAGATCAACCGCTGCTTCACCAAAAATTTGTGCAAAAGATGGAGGACTTAATCGAGCCTGTGCAAATTTCATAGCAGCATCCAGAACCGATTGATTTTTGGTGATAAAGGCACCGATCCTTCCACCACATGCGCTGTATCTTTTACTGATGGTGTCCATTAAAATCACATGTTCCTCTGCACCTTTTAAATGCATCGCACTCGTGTGACTTCCTTCATAACAAAACTCACGGTAGGCTTCATCTGCGAATAAAAAAAGATGGTGACGGATCACAATTTCTTTCAATGTCTCCATTTCTGCTGCACTGTATAAATAACCAGTTGGATTGTTTGGATTACAAACTACAATAGCTTTTGTTTTTGGTGTGATGGCTTTCTCGAAATCTTCAATAGGAGGCAAAGCAAATCCCGAACGGATGCTGCTGGCAATTGGTTTTACAACCACATCTGCCTGTATGGCGAATCCATTATAATTTGCATAAAAAGGTTCCGGAATAATTACTTCATCTCCTGCATCCAGGCATGCCATAAATCCAAACAGAATCGCTTCACTTCCTCCTGTGGTTACAATAATCTGGTTTTCATTTATGTGAATGTGGTTCTTAGCATAATACGAAACAAGTTTCCTTCTGTAACTTTCATTGCCGGCACTATGACTATACTCCAATATTTTGAAATCACAATGACGAACGGCATCAAGAGCCTGTGGCGGTGTTTCAATATCCGGTTGCCCTATATTTAAGTGAAATACTTTCACCCCTTTTTTTTTCGCAGCTTCTGAAAAAGGAACCAATTTGCGTATGGGAGAAGCAGGCATATTACTGCCGCGATTACTGATCTTTAACATGGAACAAAGTTAAGGGAGATGGGAGAATGTACGAATGGCAAATGCATGAATATGCAAATGAATGGGAAATGGAAAATGATAAATTTCAATTGCAGCAACTTTATTCACATTCGACATTTGTCATTTTACATTACTAACTATTCTTCGTAAAATTTTACTTTATGTTCTTTTAAAAATGCCTTAATGGCATCCGCATGAATACATTGTCCTAGATGTAAAAAAGAATAATCATTTACTTTTTTCATTCCTGTAGGAAGCATAATTTCTTTATCAATCATATCGAAACCGAGATGAAGGTGTTTAGTTGAAAACTGCATTCCATAAATTTTTCCGGCATTATCAAACAAAGGTCCGCCGCTTTGTCCGCGTAAACCTGGTGTACTCATTTCAATGCCATATAATCCGTTGTTTTCCGCCAAAAAACGTGTTACCATTCCTTCAATAGGGAAACGTGGTGAGTGCATGATGCCAGTGTTTGTCCAGTCCATGTCATCTGTTTCGATATTATAAACGAAATTTGAAAATTCCGGAAATGGAAATCCCAGCCTGCATAAAAATTTCCCTTGCTTAATAGTACTGGTATCTTTTACAAATGTTGCATAACTGGAATAATGAGCGGTTTTAAAATCATTAAATTTTAAAATAGCCAGATCCAGTGTAGGATGTGCGTTCCAGGTAAAACCACTCATAGAATCTACACAATCAACAAATGAATTTTTCATCTGAATGGTAGCATCCGGATGAAACTTATATTTCATTTCCAGTCCTTTTACCTTCTGCTTATATTTTCCGTCATTTTGTATACGGGAACGTTCTTCTTTAAATTGATTGTAACCGTTATTAATAGGATCTGCTGCAGCCAGCATTTCTACCACATGTTTACAGGTTATGGCATATCCTTCTTCATTCACAAAAAATAAAGTAGCTGATCCCGGAATAATATGTTTCGATCCGTAGGTTCTTACAATTGTATGAACGGGCCTGGTAAATTTTCCAACTTCTTCAATGGCATCTATAAACATGGCTGATTTTTAAGGAAACGAATATCGTTAAAAAAAAACCTCCGCTATCAGCGAAGGTTCTTTAAAAAAATCAAATATGATTAATGTTTAACAGCGGCAGTTGATGTTGCTTTTGTTTTAACTTTTGATTTTGTTTTTTTGGAAGGTGTTTTAATAACTGTTTTAGTTTTTACATCTGCAGATGCTACAGGAGTTGCAGCAGGGGATTCAGTAACCGTTGTGCCTTTCAATTTCGCATAATCTTCCGCAGTTAATACTTCACCTTTGATGGTGATGCTTTTTGTTTCATCAAAACCTGCAAATTTTACCGTCATATGCTTATCAAATGAGCCAACGTTTGCTGCATTATATGTTGCTTTTATCCATCCTTCTTTACCGGGAGCAATAGGGGATTTAGTATAATCTCCGATAGTGCAACCGCAAGTTGGATTTGCCTGTTCAATTATTAAAGGTTCTGTTCCCTTATTCATCACGATAAATGTTGCCGTAGTTGGATTCTGAACTTTAATTTTACCAAGGTCGATCGTTTCAGATTTAAACTCCATTACATCTCCTAATTTTTTCTGCGCAAACAAACTTGTAGAAAGTGCGAATACTGTAAGGGAAAGGAAAAACTTTTTCATAATAAAAGGTATTTGTTTATGTTTTTTAATTTTTTAAATCATTAAGTCCGGTATTTTCCGGTGCACTTGAAGCTGGTGTTTTCCAAACTTCTCCTTTAATAGTAATTACTTTTGAAGCAGTTTCATTATAAGTTATAGTAATAGCTTTTGAAAACGGACCTTCGGCTTGTGCATTATAGCCTACTTTAATAACCGTTGAACCACCCGCAGGAATACTGTTATCACGGTCCCATTCTGGTGTAGTGCAGCCACAACTGGCCTGTACATTTGCTAATTTAATAGGCGTAGATCCGGTATTTTTTACTGTAAAATTATGATGAACTGGTTTTCCCTGTGGAATTTTGCCAAAATTGAAAGATTCTTCTGTTACTACAAGTACTTCAGCAGGTGTGGTTGTATTTGTTTCTGGTGCAGTAATTTTTTGAGTTCCCTGTGAAAAACTATGTACACTTCCCAAAAGAATAAAAGACGCCAAAATTATTTTTTTCATATTATTCCTGTTTATCGGCTTTCAAAGATACTAAAACCTCGTAGGAAGTTTAAAAAAGCACTTTGGTTTACAGATTTTTAACAAAGCCGGTGCTAAAATCAATATTTTTGTCACTTTAATTTTTATATGGATCAGAATCAATTATCAGAGGCTGACTTGAATGAAAAGCTTAGTTTCGACCTCTTTAGAAAAGAAGTCTTACAGGATTATAAAGTTTGTGTGGAAAGCCGCGAAACCAGTTTAATGGGACGGCGCGAAGTACTTACCGGTAAAGCTAAATTTGGCATTTTCGGCGATGGAAAAGAAGTGGCTCAGGTTGCCATGGCAAAATTTTTTAAACCCGGAGATTATCGTGCAGGATACTATCGTGATCAAACTTTCATGTTCGCTTCCGGTCTGGCAACACCTGAACAATTTTTCTCGCAGTTGTATGCTGATCCTGATGTAAAAAATGATCCGTTCAGTGCCGGCCGTCAAATGAATGCTCACTTTGCAACACCTTTTGTGGATGAGCAGGGAAACTGGCTGGAATTAGCTAACCGAAAAAATGTTTCAAGTGATATAGCTCCAACAGCCGGGCAAATGCCTCGTGCATTGGGTCTCGCATTTGCCTCCAAGATGTTTCGGAATGTTCCTCAGCTACAGCAATTCCATACGTTGTCGGATAATGGAAATGAAGTTTGTTTTTGTACGATTGGAGATGCCTCTACAAGTGAAGGCCATTTCTGGGAAACCATCAACGCGGCGGGTGTGCTGCAGGTTCCGCTCGCAGTTTTTGTATGGGATGATGGTTATGGTATTTCGGTTCCCAAAAAATACCAAACCACTAAAGCGTCTATTTCGGAAGCACTGGCAGGAATGCAAAAAGAAAATGGAACCAATGGGATAGAGATTTATAAATTAAAAGGCTGGGATTATGCCGGTATGTGTGAGATCATTGAACATGCCATCGAAAAAATGAGGGAAACACATGTACCTGCCTTATTTCATGTAGAAGAGATAACACAACCTCAGGGACATTCCACCTCCGGAAGCCATGAACGTTATAAAATTGCGGAACGTTTAGCCTGGGAAAAAGAATGGGATTGCATCCGACAGATGCGTGAATGGATTCTGGAAAATGCATTAGCTGAAGAAGATGAATTAAAAACAATTGAAGATCATGCTGTTCAATATGTAAAAGATTGTCGCCAGAAAGCATGGGACAAATACATTACTCCTATAAAAGAACTTGTAGTTAAAACACAAAACATATTGGGTAATGTTTCGGCATTACATAACGATATTGAAAAAATAATCCGTGAACTCGTTGCTGTTAAAGAACCAATGAGAAGAGACGTTTTGAAAGCATTGGCAGCCTGCACACAACTTACTGAAGGAAAGGATACAAAGGGTGTGATGGAATTGAATAAATTTTATACGCAGTTGAAAGAGTCTACTGCAGCAATGTATGATGCGTTTTTGTATAATGAAGGGGAAAAATCTGCAATGAAAGTTCCGGTTGTTGAACCACAGATCCAGGAAGATGCCGCAGCAGTAAATGGCTATGAAGTTTTGAATAAATATTTTGATCTTTTATTTGCATCGAACGATAAAGTGGCAGCATTTGGAGAAGATCTGGGATACATAGGTGATGTGAACCAGGGATTCAGTGGCTTGCAGGACAAACATGGAGCAGAAAGAATTTTTGATACAGGTATCAGAGAGTTAACCATCATGGGACAAGGAATAGGAATGGCTTTAAGAGGGTTGCGTCCTATTGCTGAAATACAATACCTCGATTATTTATTATATGGCTTGCAACCGTTAAGTGATGATGTGGCTACCACCCATTTCAGAACTGCCGGACAACAAAGTGTTCCCTTGATTGTACG
>JBKJSZ010000103.1:0-2648 GCA_046593675.1 Ferruginibacter sp. | reverse complement strand
TGGGCAAAATGTAATCACATTAAACAAAGCGCTTCTCTTCTGCTTAAATTTTTTTATTTATTTTCCGCTACATATTCCTCTCTCAGCCATAATGAGTTATATTAAGTATTTGAATGTGTATTGTACTTGAATCATCTCAGCGACTTTGCGTTTTTGTATTGAAAAATACCGCAGAATCGCAGACATAAGGAGGAAACTGATGGAATTTTTAACGATCATTTTCTCAGAACGATTCGGAAAGTTGTTCCTTTTCCTGGTTCGCTGTTTTTAACGAACAACATTCCTTTATGATATTGCTCAACAATTCTTTTACTCAGTGAAAGTCCTAAACCCCAACCCCGTTTTTTTGTAGTAAACCCAGGTTTAAATACATTAGGCATATTTTTTTTTGCAATGCCTTTACCCGTATCCGTAACGTCGATATTCATTTGTGCTACTTCATTTTTTATGCTGATGGTAATAGAACCTTTTCCTTCCATAGAATCCAGCGCATTTTTCAACAGATTTTCTATCACCCAGTCAAATAAAGGCGCATTGATCATTGCGGGCATTTCGGGATCAGGAGCATTGATGATAAATTTTACTTTATCGGGGGCACGCCTTTTTAAATAAGCTACCATATCTTCCACCTGCTTCACTATATTTTGTTCTTCTAATTGTGGTGTGCTCCCAATTTTTCCAAAACGGTCACTTACTAATTTAAGCCGGTCTACATCTTTACTCATTTCAAGGGCGATCTTAGCATTCTGAGGATCTTCTTTCAGCAATTCTACCCAGCCTTGCAAAGAAGATAATGGTGTGCCTAATTGATGTGCCGTTTCTTTTGCCATTCCGGCCCATACCTGATTTTGTGTGCTTTTATTTCTTGTGGCGATGGTTACTAAAGTAATAATGATAAATAAGGCTACAATGATCAATTGCACGATCGGAAAATATTTTATCTGGATCAATAAAGATGATTCACCATAATACACCCGGTTTACCTGGCTAGGATTTAAAGGATTTTGCCAGATCACAGGCGCGTTGAGGTCTTTAAATTCCTGTAATTTTTTCTTCAGATAATTATCCTCTGCACGAATCTGGAAAGTGTCCAGATTATAATGATCAAGAATGCTGTCTTTTTCAGTTACGGCTATCATCGGAATATCCTGGCTGTTCTCTGTTAGAATCCGGCTGCTTAAATGTGTTTCTGTATTATTTGGGTTATTGATGTCTTTAGCCGCTTCTACCCATTGCTCAATTTTTAATTTTTCATCAGAAGCAATTTTTTTAGCAAGGTAATTAGAAAAGAATATCGACGTGATAACGATGAATATAGCGATGAGTGATAAAACGGTACGCCAGTTGAATAGTTGCGAAAACATTTTCAAATGTAACAAGAATGGCTAAATGATTTATGAGTTATGTTTGCTAAACTGCATCATAGCAGTACTGCCGATGAACGTAATGCGACGCAACGATGTTGAAGATTGGGCTAATGCCGGTAACCTGCCGGAAGTAGCGGTTGTAATTTTAAATTGGAACGGAAGGAAATATCTGGAAATATTTTTACCATCCGTACTTTCCGCCCGTTATGCAAACATGCGCATTATTGTGGCGGACAATGCCTCGTCTGATGATTCTGTTGATTTTTTAAAAAGAAATTTTCCTTCTGTAGAAATTATTATTAATCGTTCCAATGAAGGATTTGCAAAAGGATATAATACGGCACTTTCTAAAATACAATCTGATTATTATGTTTTATTAAACAGTGATATTGAAGTGACGCCTGACTGGCTGGAGCCGATAATTTTTTTGATGGAGAATAACAAAAATGTGGCTGCCTGTCAACCGAAAATTTTATCGTATCAGCAAAAAAATAAATTTGAATATGCCGGTGCCTGCGGAGGCTGGATAGATAGTTTAGGCTATCCGTTTGCGAGAGGAAGGTTGTTTGAGGATTGTGAATTTGATGAAGGACAATATGACGATGCAGTGCCTTGTTTCTGGGCAACGGGTGCGGCTTTATGCATACGTTCGAAATTATACCATAGTGCCGGTGGGCTTGATCCGTATTTTTTTGCACACCAGGAAGAAATAGACCTTTGCTGGCGGCTGCACCGGCTGGGCTACGAGGTATATGCAGAACCTAAAAGTGTGGTGTATCATGTAGGTGGCGGAACGCTGCCAAAAGGAAACAGCAGAAAAACTTTTTTAAATTTCAGGAATAATCTGGTGATGATGCATAAGAATATGCCATGGAATGAAAAATGGTGGAAACTGATCTGCAGAATAGGATTGGATGCAGTAGCAGCATGGCGGGGATTATTGGGCGGGGATGTTGGCTTTTTTATGGCTATTGCAAAAGCACATTTTCAATATTTTGGTTGGATATTCAGAGGTAAAATGGAACATTTGCCTTACAGAAAGGAAAAATTTGCAGGATGGTATCCCGGCGTTGTGATCTGGCAATATTTTATAAAAAGGAAAAAGAAGTTTTCAGAAATTGTGACGGGTAAATAATTGTTTTTGCCTGTAAGCACTTATTTTTGCACACGTTAAAAAATGTATCAATGAGCCAAGAACTAATTGAAAATCAGAAAAAAGATTTCGGTCATAATTGGGTATCCTCCTCCCGGTTTCTTTGGTTTTGCCAGGTATTTATCATC
>JBKJSZ010000396.1:0-4766 GCA_046593675.1 Ferruginibacter sp. | reverse complement strand
GGAAGAAAATCCAAGAGATGCCAAGACCATCATTCAAAAAGTAATACTTGCTGCGCAGGCGAGAGCTGCGGCAAAACGTGCACGCGAAATGGTGCAACGTAAAAGCGTTTTGGTAGGTGGTGGATTGCCGGGTAAACTGGCTGATTGTTCTGATAAAGATCCTGGGCGTTGCGAATTGTTCCTGGTGGAAGGAGATTCGGCTGGTGGAACGGCTAAACAAGGCCGCGACAGAAGTTTCCAGGCGATATTACCGTTAAGAGGTAAAATTCTGAATGTTGAAAAAGCCATGGAACATAAGATCTATGATAATGAAGAGATACGGAATATGTTCACAGCCCTGGGCGTTAAAATCGGAACGCTGGAAGATCCCAAAGCATTGGACATTTCAAAATTGCGGTATCATAAGCTGATCATTATGACGGATGCCGACGTGGATGGTAGCCACATCGCCACTTTAATCCTTACTTTCATCTTCCGGTATATGAAAGAATTGGTGGAGCAGGGAAATATATACATCGCACAGCCTCCTTTGTACCTGGTTAAAAAAGGTAAAGAGCAGGAATATGCATGGACCGATGAGGAAAGAAAAGCACTTGTTACCATCATAGGGCAGGGAAAAGATGACAGTGTTAATATTCAGCGCTATAAAGGTTTGGGAGAGATGAATGCGGATCAGTTATGGGAGACAACCATGAACCCGGCAACACGTACTTTAAAGCAGGTTACGCTCGAAAGTGCCGCGGAAGCAGACAGGGTTTTCAGTATGCTAATGGGTGACGAAGTTCCACCAAGAAGGGAATTCATAGAGTCTCATGCGAAATATGCAAAAATTGATGTATAAGGCCGGAAAACAGATTCTTTTGGCTTCATAATATTTTTTAGTAGCTTGTATCCTTTAAAAACCATTTAAAACTAATTCAGTAACAATAAATTTTTACAAAAATGTCAAACATGTTAACAGCTTATTGCATGAAAACTAAAGAGAAAAATGTTCCTATGCAAGATGCAGTAATTACCAAAACTTCCCGTGGCGGTTATATGGCACAAGGCCATGATGGAAAAGGAAATAAAATGACCACGATGTTAGGAGAAGCGAAAGCTTTAGAAGCCGTGAAAGATGGCGTTGCTAAGAAATCCTGGTAAGAAATATTTTTAAAAAATTAAAGAGAGCCGTCTTGTGATGGCTCTCTTTCTTTGGTTCAATATTTTGTAAACAAACTTTTTTTTAAGATGTTTAATAGATTATATTAATTACGTCTTATCCGAAAACTGGTTATTACATTTACAGTATCAACAAATGATGGACGGTTTTGAATAAATAGTCCAGAAAAACTTCCCGATATAAACTGGCCAACTGCTCCGTATTCTGTGAGTCGTGCCGGCTGAATAATATTATAGAGAAAATAATCACCTATCATATTTGGCGCAGCAAGATCACTGTAAATACTAAGTGATCTTATTCCTACATTAAAGGGAATGATAGTAGAATCCACAGACCGGAACAATTGCAAATCAACAGAACCTCCGTTATTGGAATTATAAGCACCTAAAAACAGATCATAAAAGCCTCCATTTATAACGGAATCTTCTTCTGCATACAAAACATAAGGTAACAACTGATTCCAGATTCTACTTACACCATCAACGCTGATAGTTAAAAATTCTTGTCCGCTTACTCCACAAGCTATAAAAGTACCGGCATTCACTACCGAAGTGTTGATGGAAACCGTAACCGGGTTGCCTTGTTCGCGGGTTGCAGAATCAACGGCTACAATGGATGCGTTGAATGGAAGTGAACTACAACTCGTGAAGGTAGTTGTAAAGATTCCATTACTTACGTTTGCATAAAGAGTTCTTCCAGGCATATTGATAATTACATATCCCGAAACAACCGGAAGACTTGTACAATTAGTTACGGTACCTGTAATGGTTTGCTGATTCGTAAGAGATGTAATTTGCAATGTTCCCACATTTGTTGTTGAAGTGAATGGACCAATAACATCAGAAAAAATAATCTGATCACATTCGTTATATACATCACGTTTTAATGGCACATTCACTGGCACAAAACCATTTACAAAACCTGATGCATCCGTATAATCAAATGAGGAAGTGCTGTCAATCAGGCTGGTTAATTGAACACCAGCGCCCTGTATTCCCTGTTGTAATTGATTTACGATTCTCATTTCTATTCTTGCATACTGATATGGATCATCAACATTCCAGAATGTAAAATGAGTAACAACTCCGGTATAAAAATTGCCATTTTTAGTAGCTGAACCTTCTTCCTTCCAAAGCCCGGTGCCTTCATCAAAATACCATAGAGGAATGGTACTATTAGCCTGTGCCATCATGGATGCAGGTATAGGAAATTTCAGTTGCGCAGATGATCCGGTTTTTAATTGTAGCTTTTGGCCGGTTGGAGTTTCCAACTCTACTTTCATCATACCAAAAGTTTTTAAACCTTGTAAATTTCCGGAAGTATTAATACCTCTCAGAGCGCCAGGCATTTGTAATCTGGTTGCAGGATGTAAAGGATCAAGATAGGCCGCTTTTACAGATACTGTGCCCGTGTAAGCATTGCCGTCAGTTGTTGCAAATGCATTTGCAGGAAAGTTAATATTTGCATTACCTACTATAACATTACCGCCTGAAGCGGCATTTAATGCAGCAGTTTCCGTGCGTGGTAATAATTGAATTTTTAAAAAATTATTACTGCCTGATTTTACAAAGAGTGTTCTGCTTCCTGTAAAATATCCTGATTTTGTAGCAGTTACGAAAATTTCCGCCGTGTTAAAAACTGCGTTGTTAGCAAGGAAATGTCCGTTTGCATCTGTAGTTGTGGTAACAGAACCCGCTTTTATTTCAACGTTTTGAATGGGAATTCCATTTGCACCAGTAATAATTCCTTCAATTTTAAGCGGATCTGAAATACTTTTATTTATATCGCTTTTATTACAGGAGTTTAATACTAAGCTAAAAGTTGCGATGAACATAAAAAAACAGAAATGTATAATCCTGGTGCGCATATTTAAAAGAATTGGTTAACAAAGATACTTTTAAAAGTAAATGTTTTTTTTGTTTTATAACAAATGATCTTCAAAATTTATTGGAAACATGTCATGCAATCTCTGCTGTTAATAATAAATATAGATGCTGAATAAGATTGTAAATGGGAGAGATAGACTATGTGCCAACACCGTTTTATTACTTGAGGTAAAAAATTAAATAACTACAGGAGATGCAGCATGCATTTTCGAAATGAAACGAAACATTTCATTCATAGATTTTATATCATCCACTACAAGAATTCCATTTTTGCCAACCTGTTTTAATTTGCCCTTGTTGGTTCCGGTTTGTAAAAACGATAAGATATTATTGAAAGTTTCGCTTTGGAAATAAGGAGAATCGGGATTGCTCACAAAGAAACATTTGAGCACATCGTTTTTTAAAAATAATTTTTCAAAACCTAATGCAACGGCCAGTTTACGGCAACGCACCGTGGTGAAAAGATCTTCCACCTGCGGAGGTATAGGTCCGAAGCGATCCTGCATTTCATTATGAAAAGCTACAAGATCCTCTTCGGTTTCACAATTATCTAATCGCGAATACAACGACAATCTTTCGGTGATGCTTTCCACATAATCATCAGGTATTAAAATTTCAAGATCTGTATCTATACTGCAATCACTTACAAAATCATCCTGCTGATGAATTTCTTCTTTGAATAAATCATGAAATTCTTTTCGTTTTAATTCTTTGATGGCTTCATCTAAAATTTTCTGATACATTTCAAAACCAATCTCCGCAATGAAGCCACTTTGTTCGCCACCTAACATATTTCCTGCGCCGCGAATATCCAGGTCACGCATGGCAATCTGGAATCCACTACCGAGTTCACTATATTGTTCCAACGTATTTAAACGCTTGCGGCTGTCGGGCGGCAATGTGCTTACCGGAGGTGCTAACAAATAACAAAATGCTTTTTTGTTGGAGCGGCCCACTCGTCCGCGTAACTGGTGCAGATCACTTAGACCAAACTGGTGTGCATTGTTAACGATGATGGTATTTACATTAGGAATATCAACACCGCTTTCTACAATATTTGTACATACCAGTACGTCGTATTTCTTATCCATGAAATCGAGAATGGTATCTTCCAGCTGATCACCTTCCATCTGACCGTGTGCATAAGCAATGCTTACGTCGGGACATAAACCCTGGATAAAGTTTTTCATTTCTTCCAATCCTTTCACACGATTGTGAATAAAAAAAATCTGTCCGCCACGTTCCGTTTCATAATAAATAATATCGCGAATGGCATCTTCATTAAACACCATTACTTCTGTCTGTATCGGCTGACGGTTGGGTGGTGGCGTATTAATAATGCTGAGATCCCGGGCGCCCATTAAACTAAATTGCAACGTACGTGGTATTGGCGTAGCGGTGAGTGTTAAGGAATCTACCGTTGATCGGATCTGTTTTAATTTTTCTTTTGCAGCCACACCAAATTTTTGTTCTTCATCAATAATCATCACACCCAGGTCTTTGAACTTTACATCCTTACTTAAAATCGCATGTGTGCCTATGATGATATCTATTTTTCCTTCTTCTAATTTTTTGAGTGTTTCTTTTTTTTCTTTTGCGGTTTTGAAACGATTAATATAATCAACGGTAACCGGAAAATCTTTTAACCTTTCACCAAAAGTTTTAAAATGCTGGTAAGCTAAAATAGTTGTAGGAACCAATACTGCAGCCTGTTTACC
>JBKJSZ010000057.1:0-4535 GCA_046593675.1 Ferruginibacter sp. | reverse complement strand
CTTTTGAAAATTACATTTTCAAATAAAGGCGCACAACCGGTTGGCGTTGAATTGAAAAAATATAATACATTTAAAGGAGAGAAAGTCCAATTATTAAAAAGTGTTTTTAATAAAATTTCTTACCCGATTAATATTGGTGAAAACAAAACGGCACAATCAGAAGAACTGATATTTAAAGCCGAACCTATAATTACAGGTGCTGATAAAAGCCAGACATTACAATTCAAATTATTTGATTCTACCGGTAAACAAATTGTTCATTCTTATACGATCAAGCCAAATGATTATATGATCGATTTCAACATTGCAGTTAATGGAGCCGATCGTTTATTTACACAAAATAAAATGTCTTTACTCTGGCAATCAGAAGCTTCTCAGGTTGAGAAAGATCATAAATACGAAAGAACGCAATCACACATTTGTTTTAAACAGGGAAATGATTTCGATTTTGAATATTTGTCTTCCGGAGATGATAAAAAATTCAAACAGAATTTAAATTGGCTAAGTATAAAGCAACAGTTTTTTACAGCCATTTTATCGGGTAAAAATGCTTTTCAAGATGCAAAAACGGAATGGACTGTTCCCACAGATTCCAATACATATATCACACGCGTAACAACTACAGCCAATGTTGATCTGGGACATAACGCGGTTGCGAATGTTCCTTTACAATTATATTATGGGCCGAGTGATTATAATATTCTAAAACAATATAATAATGATTTCGAACAAATTGTTCCTTATGGAACAGGTGTTTTTTCCTTTGTAAAATATATTAACCGGCATATTCTTTTGCCTGTATTTGAATTTTTGCAGAAATATGTTGCCAGTATGGGAATGGTAGTTTTATTGCTTACTTTATTTATACGTTTACTTACTTCTCCAATTTTATATAAGAGTTATTTAAGTGGTGCAAAAATGAAGGTGTTGAAACCGGAAGTTGATGCCCTGCGTGCCCGTCATACTGATAATAAAACTGGTCAGGTAGATCAACAGGCATTTAGCATGGAACAAATGAAGCTTTGGAAAACCGCAGGTGTCAGTCCATTGGGTGGATGTTTGCCGGCATTATTACAGATACCCATATTTATGTCACTTTATTATTTCTTTCAGAGTAATATTGATTTGAGAGGAAAAAACTTTTTATGGTCGGATGATTTATCAGCGTATGATTCTATCGCACATTTACCTTTTTCCATTCCTTTTTATGGAGACCATGTAAGTTTATTTACCCTCACAGCGGTAATTACAAGTTTGATCATAAGTGTGTATAGTATGAATCAAATGCAGGATAATTCAAATCCGCTGATGAAATATATGCCTTATATTTTTCCGGTATTATTATTAGGCGTATTTAACAATCTGCCTTCAGCCTTAACCTGGTATTATACTGTTTCCAACACCATCACATTAATTTTGCAGATCGTAATTCAGAAATACATTATTAATCATGATAAAATTCTGGTACAGATAAATGAGAATATGAAAAAACCTGTAAAAAAATCAAAGTTGCAGGAACGAATGGAGGCAATGCAACAAACACAAAAAAGGTTACAGGATTCAAAAAATAAATCAGGAAGATAAATAGCAAGAGGAAGCAATTCCTCTTTTTTTATGCAGATTGCTTTTCAATTATAATAACTAAAATGAAACGTTATAACTTTCATAGTTGTTTGATTATAAAATCTATTGGCAAAAGTTAATTGTATCTTTAGTATACAATTTATCCATTATGGAAATTATAAAACGTAGTATTGCCGTAGTTACATTGTTATTCGTTTTTTTTAATTCATTTGCACAAAAAATATTGAACGATGCAACATTAACTTATACAATTTCCGTTCAATCTACAGATGGAAAAACGGATTTGGCAAAATCTCTTGAAGGTGCTGTACTTACTGTTTATATCAAGGGAATGCAAAGCCGTACGGAAATGAAAAGTTCCTTAGGAATGGAATCCACTTTATTTGATAACAGATCTGGCAAGGGTGCCATATTGAAAGAATATAGCGGACAGAAACTGATGATCACCATGGACCGTACTAACTGGAATCAAAAAAATAATTTTTATCAATCAGTAAATTTTAAGATTGATAATTCCACTCAAACTATGGGATCTTATACAACTAAAAAAGCTACGGGTTCTTTACCTGATGGAAAAATGTTTACCGTAAATTTTACTACTGATTTAATTCCGGGAAATAAACAATACAATAATGCTTTTACACAACTGCAAGGCCTTCCGGTTCAATATGAAATATTAAGTGGAAACCTGAAATTTATTTATACTCTTGTAAAAGTTGACCAGGAATTAATTCCATCATCAAAATTCGAATTGCCAAAATCCGGTTACAGAATTATGAGCTATGATGAAAATCAACAGTTGAAAAAAGGAGATAATAAATAAACGAAATTAGCGAGGGCGAATAATCAGTTTCATTCCTGTATAACCTTGCTTCATTTCTGAAACAAATACTTTTTGTTTTACAGGTAAAATGTAAATAGAATTCCCTTTTTGATATGAAATCAGACTATTCGCGGAAAATGATCCAGATGTACTGGAAACTATCATACTTCCTTTATACTTAAGTCCGGCTTTTAAATTTAATGACAAACTCTTGTTGAAACTGTTATTCGTGTTAACATTTAAAGTTATACGGTTCCTGTTCTTTTTATTAATGCCCCTATCAGCGAAAGACGTGAGCATAGACCCTACCAGAAAGCCTGCGAGGAGTGCTATTTTGAAGATCTTGCTCATTTTTTAATTTATTTATAACAAATATAATCAAAATTCTAAGAAAAAAAAGTGCCATTCATGTAAATATTTTAATATTATACACAATATTTTCCCCAATTGGTATAATCTATGAAAGTTTAAGTTGAAATAGAGTAAATTACAATAAGAAAAATCCGATGAGTAAAAATCCTTACAGGCAGGACAGGGAAGAACTCAAAGAACTGATCCAGCAATATACAAATCTAAAAGAAGGGAAAAGTCATTCATTTATAGATGAAGAAGGCTTTGAGAGAATAATCGATTATTATGATGATAAAGAGCAATTTAACCTTGCTTTGGAAGCTGCTGAGTTTGGCATAGAGCAATATGGTTGGTCCTCTTCCTTATTGTTAAAGAAGGCAGATGTGCTGATTTCTTTACGCCGGTATCAAGATTCCCTCGATATTTTAGAATATGCAGAATTATTTGATAGTACCGATTCCACTTTATTTATTTTAAAAACAGATGCATACCTCGCTTTGGATATGCAGGAGAAAGCCGCTGCAGTTTTGGAATCTGCCATTCAAACATTTGAAGGAGAAGATCGCTTGGATCTTTTATTTGAACTGGCTGATGTATATGATGATTATGAAAATTTTGAAAAAGTTTTCGATTGCCTTAAAATGATTCTGGAAGAGGATCCCGCCAATGAAGAAGCGCTGTATAAAATTTGTTTCTGGACGGATTTTACCGGGAGAAATGAAGAGAGTATTAAGCTTCACCAATGGATCGTAGATGAATTTCCTTTTAATGAATTGGCGTGGTTTAATCTTGGAGCAGGTTACCAGGGCTTGAAATTATATGAAAAAGCAATTGATGCATACGCTTATGCAGTAGCCATTGACGAAAAGTTTGATTATGCCTATAGAAATATGGGAGATGCTTATATTAAATTAAGGCAATTTAAGGAAGCTATTGAAGTTTTAGAAAAAGTTATTGAACTGGCACGACCTGAAGCGGTAATTTATGAAGCCATTGGTCATTGCTATGACAAACAATCGAACTATGCACAGGCCCGCTTTAACTATAAGAAAGCATGTCACATGAGCCCGGAAGACGGACATATGCATTATAAAATTGCCTGTACTTACATGAATGAAGCACATTGGCAAAATGCGGTAAAAAGTATTGAAACCGCCATAAAATTATCAAAAGCGCTTCCTGAATATTCATTGGCTTTAGGACAATGTTTTATGGAAATGGGGCAACTCGAACAGGCAATTACTCATTTCGGACAAGTAGTTAGATCACGTCCAAAATATGTGAATGGCTGGCTTGAATTATTGAATTGCCTTTACCAGGCTGAGTTGTTTGCTGAAGGAATGGAATATGCAACTTTTGCCTACGATCAAACGGATCATAAACCTATTTTTATTTATTATAAAAGCATGTTTTTATTCGCAAGAGGAAAAACAAAACAAGCTTTATTATTATTGGAAACAGCGCTGAATACCAACCCAAAACTGATCAGGAAGTTTATTGAAATTGATCCGGCAATTTTGCAACATCAGAAAGTTGTTGAGCTGATTGCACGTTATAAAAAGCGCAAGTAGGTAATATTTAATTAAAATTCAATATTTATCAGTACTACAAACAATTGCATAAATAAAATGTACAATTGTTTTGTAATATCATGTATTTAACATATGTTTAAAGTACCAATACTTTTCTATCCGCAAGTTTGGTACACCTACAATCATCCTCTATCTCTTTTGGCAATCACTTTTAGCTAAGTATACCACCGGTATATAGATTCATA
>JBKJSZ010000050.1:0-2695 GCA_046593675.1 Ferruginibacter sp. | reverse complement strand
GCCATATTTTGCAAGTACCTGTCTTATTGCAATTTCAACTTTTCTGCGTTTAATCTGCGTACTTCGCCAATCATCGTCTTTAACGTACCTAACTTCTTCGTCCATTACAATTGATAGTTCTTCGTTTTCTTCAAGGTTATCATATAATGCCTGCTTTGGCTTTGTATCAATATCTTTTGGATATGACTTTTTGGTGTTTGGCTGAATATCTTTTGCTAATGCTTCATATTTTTTCAACAATTCCTCATAAGTAATTGCACCTTCTTTTCTTAATCGTATTAATTCCAACAGCAACACACTCATCTTTTCATAATAAGCTGGATTAACCGGCATTTCCTGGATGATTGTTTTACGCATATTATTTTCAATCGTTTCACTCATTGCAGCTCTGTTGCCTTTTATACTGCCAGGCAATTTATCAGTAGCTGCTTCAATACCGTTCTCAACTATCAATTGCAATAATGTGGCTTCACCCAAATTAGACAGAACCCGGCTAGGATCTGCTGTCAAATACATATCCAGCATTTGCCGCATATCTGGCTCATACTTTTTCAAATCGATATAATCCGAACTATAATGTTTGATACTGTTGCGTAACTCAGCATAGTAGTTTACTTTCTCTTTTATTTTATCTGCTTCCGGTTGTGTGTAGCCTGCCTCAATTATTTCTGAAGCAATATTGTTATATGCTCTTATAAGAGCCACTACCAATTTGTATAAAGTCAAACGCTTTTCTTCGTTGTCTTTTAAGTCGTCTTTGCTGGTAGGATCGCCACAGAAATAATGATAAAACTGTTCTATTTGTTTTGGAGGAGGAACATCTAAGCACAATTGATGCAAAGCTTCAATAGCATCTTCCAGCCGTTCTTTGGCCTTCACCAAACGGTCAGTTAATAAGCCTTTTACATCTTCTACATCAAATGCATCAAAAGCATCTGAGGTATAATCTGTAATGGATTTATTAAGATTATCTAACAAATTTTTGTAGTCAATGATGTATCCAAATTCCTTGTAGTAAGGATCATTCTCTTCCTCCTTGCCTAACCGATTGGTACGGCAAATAGCCTGGAACAGGCCGTGATCCTGCATCTGTTTATCAATGTACAGGTATGTGCAATGGATGGCATCAAAGCCGGTTAATAATTTATCAACAACAATCAGCAACTGCATATTTGCAGGTTCTTCCTTGAATTTCTTTTTTGCATACTTTTCAAAACTCTCGGCATCTTTAAAACCATAATCTTTGAGCATCTTTTGATAGATTTCAAACTGCTCCTTTTTCTCGGTTTCACCGTTGCCCGTTTCTTCTATTTTGATGGTGTTTTCATTGGGTTCAAAACTGGTTATAATACCGCATTTCTTTAAACCGAAGTTTTGAAATATCTCATAATAACGGCAAGCCTCATAAATACTCCGTGCAATCAAAATTGCATTACCCCGGCCATCTTTTAATCTTGGCTTGGTTAGGAAATCCTTTTTAATATCGAATACAATTTTTTCTAACCGGCTTTTGGTACTGAGTACCTTTTGCATAGTTCCCCATTTTTGTTTCAGCTCCGCTTTGGGCAAGTCGTTCATTCCATGGGTCACTATTTCAAACCAATCATCAATGCCTTTTTGGTCTAAAACGTGTTGGTCTACATCCCGGGCTTCATAGAGCAAATCCAAAACAACACCGTCTTTTACTGCTTCATCAAATTTGTAAGTATGTATGTATCTGCCAAAAACTTCTAAGCTTTTCTTCTTGTCCTTTTTCAACAAAGGAGTTCCTGTGAAGCCTATAAATATGGAGTTTTCGGGCAGAAGGTTTTTCATGGCTTTATGCAAATCGCCACTTTGTGTACGATGACATTCATCAATGAACACAATAAAATCACCTTTAGGTTTGAAATCTTTAGAAAGTTTAAGTTCTTCAATAAATTCATTAGCAGCATTTTCTTCTTTACCTCCAAACTTGTGAACTAAACTGCAAATCAACCGGGGTGTAGTTGTATTTAGTTTAGTAACCAAATCAGCACCACTGGTCGTTCTTTTAATCGTTTCGCCAACACCAATAAAAACGCCTTCAATTTGTTCATCTAACTCGGTACGGTCAGTAACAATAAGCACTCTTGCCTTTGGATTATTTTCCAATATCCATTCTGCCAGCCATACCATTGTCAAACTTTTGCCGCTTCCCTGCGTATGCCAGATAATACCCCCTTCTTTATTTGCCAGGTACTTTTGTGCTTCTTTGATGCCAAAATATTGATTGGGCCTGCACAGTTTCTTTGTTCCGAAATCGAAGATTATAAAGTTGTGAATAATTTCTACCAGCCTTGCTTTATTACAGAACTGCAATATGTGTTTGTCTAATAAAATCTCATCGGCATTATATAAATCATTATCTTCTTTCCATTTCAGAAAATATTTTTCTTCTGTTTTGGTTGTACCATAATATAACCCATTACTGTCATTTCCTGCCATTACCAACTGTACGGTAGTAAAAAATGGTTTATTGAATAAATGCAGTTGATTGCTTATGTTTTGCCTTATACCTTCGCTTGCTGAAACACTCGCTTTTTTTTAACTCCAATACGCCTATGGCAATGCCATTTATGTATAACACGATATCCGGTCTGCGTTCTTTTGCTCCCTTAATGGTTACCTCCTGGGCTATGGCAAAATTGTTATTTAGCGGATGTTCCCAATCAAT
>JBKJSZ010000417.1:0-4322 GCA_046593675.1 Ferruginibacter sp. | reverse complement strand
TCAATCGCGGTTTTGAAAAATGCCTCACATTATATCCTACTCAAAGTTGGAAGCCAATTTTCAAAAGCATAAGCAACCTTAACGATTTTGATCCCAAAGTAAGAGAGTTTCGTCGCTATTTTTTAAATGGAGCGCAGAATGTTGAACTGGATAGCGCTGGAAGATTGTTATTACCCAAAAATTTAATGGAGCACGCATCCTTGGAAAAAGATATTGTTTTGGTATCTGCCGTAAACAAAATCGAGATCTGGGATAAAATAAAATACCAACAGTTCTTTGAATCTTTTTCACCGGAAGCTTTTAGTGACCTGGCAAATCTTGTGATGAACAAGCCTGAGAAAGAAGATAGTTAAAGATGATGTCAAAGGAAAACGATAATTCCAATCCTCAAACCGGAGGCACAGTTTATCATATTCCTGTTTTATTACAAGAAACGATTGACCTTCTTAATATTCAACCTTCAGGCATTTACGTAGATTGTACCTTTGGCGGTGGCGGACACAGTAAAGCAATTTTATCCAAATTGAACACAAATGGAAAACTGATCGTTTTCGACCAGGATGAATATGCAAAAAAAAATGTACCGGAGGATAACAGGATAATATTTGTTCCTCAGAATTTCCGGCACCTTCATCGTTTTCTGCGTTTACATAAAATGGAAAAAGTAGATGGAATTCTCGCGGATCTGGGCGTTTCCAGTCACCAGTTCGATGAAGCAGAAAGAGGATTTTCCATTCGCTTTGATGCACCGCTGGATATGCGTATGGACCGTAGACAGCCAATTTCTGCAGCAGGAATTCTAAAAGATTTTTCTGAAGAAAAGTTGCATAAAATTTTTGAACAATATGGTGAAGTCACCAATTCAAAAACACTGGCCAGAACCATTGTACAGCAAAGATTGATGGCGCCGGTGAACACTATAGCAGAGTTTAAAACAGCCATCGGTTCTGTTATCAAAGGAAATCCTAATAAATACCTTGCCCAGGTTTTCCAGGCATTACGGATTGAAGTGAATGATGAAATAGGCGCTTTGAAAGATATGCTTAACCAATCGTTACAATGTCTTAACCACCGAGGACGAATTGCCGTTATAACTTTCCATTCGCTGGAAGACAGGCTGGTGAAAAATTTTTTTAAAAATGGAACTTTTGAAGAAACTCAAGATGATCTGTTTGGCAATAAACAAACCAATGCATTAAGCGTGATTACTAAAAAGCCACTAACTGCATCTGACTCAGAATTGAAAATCAATAGCCGCTCCCGCAGTGCAAAATTGCGTGTGGCTGAAAAAAAATAATATGAGTACACAGGTACAACAACCTGCAAAAAATGAATGGAAAAAATATTTCAATTATACATTGATTGTAAAAAATATTCCTTTCTTTCTTTTCCTGGCACTTATAGCCGTGTTGTACATATACAATGGTCATCTGGCTGATAAATTATCACGGAAGATCGCAACAAGTGAAAAGAACATCAAAGAATTACAATACGAATTTAAAAGTATACAAAGCGAACTGATATTCCGGAGCAAAGCGAGTGAATTGATTAGAGCAGTAGAACCATTGGGTTTGAAAGAACTAAAACAGCCCCCTGTAATATTGGATTCAACAAATAATAACCAATAACGGAAATGGAGATAAAAAAAGACATATTATGGCGGGTCTATCTGTGTTTCCTCTTCATCGTGCTATTAGGTGTTGTGGTGCTGGGAAGGGCCATTTATATTCAAACAATTCAAGGTGCATATTGGAAAGGAATGGGCGACAGTCTTCATTTAAAATATTCACCCATTGATGCAGAACGTGGCAGTATTTATAGTGAAGATGGAAATGTATTAAGTACTTCAGTTCCCATTTTTGATGTGTTTATTGATTTTGGTGCTGATGGTTTGCGGGAAAAACAGGGTGAAAGATTTAAAAAGAATATTGACTCGCTGAGTTGGAGGCTTGCTGATTTGTTCAAGGATAAAACAGCCATGGAATATAAAAAAGAATTGCAGGTAGGATATACTAACCGCGACAGATATTACATATTGAAAAAGAAAATCTCTTTTGATGAATACCGTGCTTTGCGCACATTTCCATTGGTTCGTTTAGGACGTAATAAAAGCGGGTTTATCATCGATCCGCGTGATAAAAGAATCAATCCATATGTATTGCTTGCCAATAGAACAATAGGTTTATCAAGGTTAGATTCAACAAAAAATGTAGGCCTCGAAAAAACATACGATTCCTTATTGAGAGGAATGAACGGGCAGAGATTGATGCGTTATAGTGCAGGAGCATATATGCCGGTAGAAGGTGCAGAACTGGATCCTGTTAATGGAAAAGATATTATCACAACGCTTGATACCTACATCCAGGATGTGACAGAAAATGCTTTAATGAATATGCTCATTGGCAATAATTCTATTCACGGAACGGCTATCGTAATGGAAACAGCCACGGGTAAAATAAAGGCCATCGCAAACCTGGGAAAACAAACGGATGGAACTTATTTAGAAGATCTGAATTACGGAATTGCGAAATCAACCGAACCAGGATCGATTTTCAAACTCGCTACTTTAATGTGTTTATTGGAAGATAAATATGCAGACATTAATACTAAAGTGGATTGTGAAGGAGGTGTAAAAGCATTTCATGGTTTACGTATCCGTGATTCGCATAAAGGAACAGGCATTATCTCTTTGAAAGAAGCTTTTTATATAAGTAGTAATGTTGCTTTTGCAAAATTAGCTTACCAGTATTACAGCCAGGATCCATCAAAATTTACAGATCATTTACACGCATTTCGGCTTGATACTTTAACCGGAGTTGATATTGTTTCCAGCTCCGGCAAGCCCTTGATAAAAACTCTAAAGAACCGAAGCTGGAGTGCAACAACCATTCCTTACATGGCGCACGGTTATGAAGAATTGGTGACACCCTTGCACATGCTTATGTTTTATAATGCGGTGGCCAATAATGGAAAAATGATGCGACCATACCTTGTATCTTCTGTAAAAGATTATGGTGTAGAGATTAAAAAAATTGAACCTCAGGTATTGGTCAATAAAATCTGTAGTGATGAAACGTTGGTGCAATTGAAAGAATGTTTACGGGCTGTTGTTGACAGCGTTCATGGAACGGCACATCGCGTAGTATTTGACTCTACTTATTCTATTTCCGGAAAAACTGGAACGGCAGTTACGGCATTGGATAATAAAGGCTACAATAAAGGGAATAAAATTTACCAGGCTTCTTTCATCGGATATTTTCCTTCCGATAAACCAAAGTATTCCATCGCTGTAGTAATTCAAAACAGCCGTGAATCTAAATTGATTTATGGCGCTGATGTTTCAGGTTCCGTTTTCAAACAGATTAGTGATCGTATTTACAACCGCTATTTAACAAAACCAGTTTTTACAGTTCCAGGTTCTGCAGATACTTTATTATATACAAGTGCAGGAAGTAAAAATGATTTCAATTCAATTTTTAAATTCATGAACATTCCATATATAGATTCAGCGGTATCAGGAACCTGGAGAAAAACAGCATTGAAAAGCAATGCGGCAACGTTGGCGGCCATTGCAACGGATAATGGTAAGATAATGCCCGACGTTACAGGTTTAGGATTAAAAGATGCAGTTTATTTATTGGAAAATAAAGGATTGAAAATAGAATTCTCCGGCCGTGGTAAAGTAGTAAATCAAAGTGTAACTGCCGGATCTGCCATAATCAAAGGACAAAAAATAATCATTTGGCTCAACTGAGCATTATGCTGAGAGATCTGCTATATAAAGTAAATATTCAGTCTGTTTCAGGCAATACTGATATCAGTATCAACGACCTGCAATCTGATTCCCGGAAAATATTTCCAGGTAATTGCTTTATAGCTATAACCGGTGCAAACCATGATGGGCATGATCATATTCATGAGGCAATTGATAATGGAGCAACTGCAATTATATGTGAAAGATTGCCCGAAGAACTTCGCCAAGGCATAACGTATGTACAGGTACTTAATACGTCCATAGCGGCAGGAATGATGAGTCATCAGTTTTATGGTGAACCATCTTTGAAACTCAAATTGATTGGTATTACCGGAACAAATGGTAAAACAACTATTGCAACATTATTGTATAAATTATTTTCTTCCCTTGACTATACTTGTGGCCTGATCAGTACCATTCATAATATTGTGGGAAACGAAGTGCACGAATCCACCCATACAACTCCTGATGCGATCAGTCTTAATAACTTACTGGCACGCATGGTTGAAAAAGGATGTACACATGCATTTATGGAAGTAAGCAGTGATGCAATTGCAGAGCATAGAAT
>JBKJSZ010000297.1:0-4023 GCA_046593675.1 Ferruginibacter sp. | reverse complement strand
GTAATGTTTACCGTACCCGCTTTAAGAATAGTAACCTGATTTCCAGAAACAGAAGCAATAGCGTTGTTAGAGCTTACATACGTAACGGTTAAACCAGAAGATGCAGTTCCATTTAATGTAAAGGGCGCATCACCATAGGTTTTATTAGAAAGCGCTCCGAATGTAATCGTCTGATTGGAAGCGGCACTACTTATTATGGTTTGTGAGCGTACAATATTTGTCGCAGCATTCCAGTTTGCATCACCTGCCTGTGAAGCTGTAATGTTGGTTGAACCCGGCGCAACAGGAGTAAGCGTACTACCTGAAACTGATGCAACGGATGGGTCAGAACTGGAATAAGTAACAGTTAACCCGGAAGATGCCGTTCCGTTTAAAGTAAACGGCGCATCATTATCAAATTTATTTGCCAAAGCAGCGAATGAGATAGTCTGATCTGCTTTTGTAATAGTAAGTGTTCCATCTACATAAGTAATGGTATAGTTTGTTGCTGTGAACGTTCCGCCTGATGCAGCAGAAGCAGAGATAGGATATGTACCTACCGCGGTCGTAGTTGTAGAAGCAGCGCCATTTGCACTTAATGTTACGCTTCCGATTGTTTCACTGTTTTGTAAACCTGTGCTCGTGAAAGCAGAAGTTCCCAGTGTTAAGGAGGTATTGTACACTTTGGACCTGTTATCTGCAGTAATGGTTAATGAAGCAGGAGAAACTGTATTACCACTTGAAGCTGTAGTAATGTTTTGCGAAGTTGCCCCGGTACTTGATAATACAATATTTACAGAATTATAAGTTCCGGAAACGGCTGCTGAAGCTTTTAACCGGATTCTTAAAGAACCACTGGCATTACCTGATGTTTGGGTAAATGTAGCTGTTGGACCATAAGTAGTTCCGTCTGAAGAAACTTCGTAACCTGTAGGTGCGGTGGCTGTAATACTTGCGGATAAACCAGTTCCGGAAACTGCAAATGTTTGTGAAGTTGAAGCAGTACCATATGTTGTGGTGAAAGCCGATGCTGTTGCTGCACCAGTTATTACAGGATTGGCAGGACCAGTAATTCCTATATTAAATGTACCGCCATTTACACTTCCGAAATCAATTGCCCTGATAAAATAATTGGTACCTGAATTGAAAGTTCCTGTAATAGTTTCTGTAGTAGTAGTACCATGTGCTGTAAAGTTTGCCGTACCAGATGTAACACAGGTTGCAGAAGTAAATATATCCATATCTATATCCCTGCTGGTTGCACTGGTGAAAGTCAGCGTAATGGTATGGCTTCCGGTAACTGAAGGAGTAAATTTATACCAGACATCGCTTTTGGTTGAACCATAGACAAATGTATTCGTACTAACCGTAGCACTAACCATGGTTCCTGAAACTGCTGCGGCATTAACCGATAATGTTGCGGCATTTGCGCAAAGATCATTTGCAGGCGGCGGTACCGGAATATTAAATGTATTTGAAGTTATGCCTGTTAATCCTGAACTGCTGAACGCGATAGTAGCACCTGTAACAGCTTCTGCACTTGTTGCCGTTAACCCAGAGAAAGTTGCTGTTCCGGCTACACCTGAAACAGATGATGTTCCCCCAAGAGTCCATGTACCTGCACCAACTGCTGCTGTAACAGAAGCAGTACTTGTGGTAATATTGCCATATTGGTCCTGAATTGTTACAACTGGCTGGGCTGCCAATGCACCGCCATTGGTAGTTGGTGCTGTTGGTTGGGTTGTGATAGCTAATTTGTTAGCCGCACCTGCGCCAATTGCCTGAGTAACGCTGGCAGCTGAATAACCTGATGCACTGATTACAATCGATTTTGATCCTGCAGATTGTAAAAGAGTTGAAGCGGATGGAGTAAATGTAATCTGACCTGCTGTTGTAGTAGAATAGGCAGAAGCTGAAAGAGTAGTTCCTCCTACAGTAATAGCGGTAATAGCACTTCTCCAGGTGGCATCATCTGTAAATGTAACATTGAAAGGAGCATCTACTGTTGCACCGGATGCTGCCGTAAGCGTTGGAGCAGTTAATCCACCCGATAATGTAGGAGTAAAGGTTACATCATCCCATCCCAGGTTATCACTGTTTGATCCTCCTGCATGTATGAATCGAATAAAAATGTATTGGCCGTTTGCTATTGATAATGAAGAAACTGATTGGGTTAATGTAGTTCCGGTACTGATATTAGTAGTAGCGTCAGTAAAAGTCAAGCTTGAAAGACTATTAGTTAAAGCACCAGCTGTTGGTGTTGTAACAGTACCACTATTTGACCAGGTAACTGTAACACTAGGTGAAGCAGTTCCTGACTTCCACATTCTTGCAGCAAAGGATAAGGTAAACCCTGATATTGAAGAACCTGTATTATTTTGCAATCTCCACGTACCATTTCCGGCACTGGCACTTCCAGAACCCAAAAACGACATATTACTATTACCATACCAGCCACCAGTGGCACCCGTAGTTTGGGTAGTACCATTGAAATTAGCACCCCCTGTATACGACATCGCCCAGTTTGTGGGTACAGTACTTGTGCCGGCATAAGTTGTAAATGCCTCTGTAACAGCAGAAGCAGAAGTAAGACTTAACTGTGCCTGACTCTGTAGTGAGCCAAATACAGTTACAGTCAAAAATACTAAAGCTACAAGCCTTGGAAGGCGGGCCATCAACTTAGCTGTAATTGAAGTTCGTGTAGAAACTTGCATAGATATTTGTTTGTTTTAAAAAAGTATATTATTATCCGGTACAGTTTCCTGTACAGTCTGTATTAAAATGATATTAGGGGATTGATTTATTTTGTTGTTGGTCGACGTGATAATTCGCCAGGATTTGGATCGGGAATCAAATTTAAATATTAAATAAATGTAATCAGGAAAAAATCTATTTTAAATTTGGGTTATATCATTTTATTTTTTGTAGCATAATTACTACTTATGGATAAATTTTCCATGACCCGGTTTTTGTATAATTTTTAAAAAAATTATTCTCTGGTGATAAGGCATATTCAAACAACCTGCCATATTATTTACAGTTGTGTTACTCCTTTGAAAGTCAACACATAAAATTTGTCGGGTTGATAAAAAAGAAAAAGGGTTTCATCTTCTGAAACCCCTTACTATAGTTGCTCCCCCTTCTGGACTTGAACCAGAGACCCTCTGATTAACAGTCAGATGCTCTAACCAACTGAGCTAAGGAGGAATATGCCTTTTCCCGCTTTTGATGTACGTCGCAATTGGGTCGGCAAAAATAGAGGTTTTTTATTCTTAAAAAAAATGTTGACAGATTTTTTTTCAAGCATTTGATGGCCACATCGTATTTATCCGGCACTCCTATTCCTCTATTCCGATATACCACCCGTCTTCCCTGTTTTCTACCTTGTACGTTTTTAAAAAATACCCTTCTCCACTGGTATTTCTGCCACTGGCCAATGAAAACCGATAATGATGAACCGGACAAACAATATTACCTAATGCATCAATATATCCTCCGATCAGAGCTCCTCCTGCATGTGGACATCTGGTGGCACAGCCATACCATTTATCCCGCCATTTTGTAATACAAATTTTTTTGCCTGCAATGATAACCTCTGCCGTACCCTTACCCGCAGGTTCGTTTAGTTTATGCCAGATCAACATTAATAAAAGTATTCTGCCTTATATGGATAACGTATGCGGTAAAGCTCCCGAACTTTATTTAAAATTGTTTGCCGCAACTCTTCAATATTCATCTTTTGCGTTGCAGAAACAAACACACAATTCCCTTTTGTTTCAGTTTGCCAGCGTTCTTTTAATTCTCGTAATATATCCTGCTTCACTTCTGCTTGCAGCCACTCATCAAAAGTATTTGCTTCATAACTATCCATCTTATTGAATATGGTAATCGTTGGTTTCTCTCCGGCGCCGAGTTCGTGTAAAGTAGTATTCACTACATTCAATTGTTCTTCATAACGCGGATGAGAAATATCCACCACATGCAATAAAATATCGGCTTCCCTTACTTCATCCAATGTGCTTTTAAAACTTTCTACCAAATGAT
>JBKJSZ010000102.1:0-9102 GCA_046593675.1 Ferruginibacter sp. | reverse complement strand
ATTCAGTTACTATGGAATGAGGGCGATTTTTGTGCTCTTCATGACCAAGTATTTATTTTTTAATAAAGCACTTGCGTCAAATATTTATGGAACATATACCGGTTTTGTTTATCTCACTCCTTTGATTGGAGGTTATGTAGCTGACAGATACTGGGGCAATAGAAAATCAATTTTTGTAGGTGGCATTTTAATGGCGATCGGCCAGTTTCTTTTATTTGCCTGCGCATCCGTACAACAAGGTTCCGGAACAAGTGCCTTATTTCTTTGGAGTGGTTTAGGATTTTTGATTTTCGGTAATGGATTTTTTAAACCGAACATTTCTACTATGGTAGGACAATTATATCCTGATACAGATATTCGTAAAGATGGAGCTTATTCCATTTTTTATATGGGTATCAACGCAGGTGCTTTCTTTGCGCCGTTAGTATGCGGATACCTTGGTGAAAATGTAGATTTTAAATGGGGTTTCTTCTCTGCAGGTATAGGTATGATTATAGGCCTCATCATATTTTATCTGATGAAAAATAAATATGTTATTTCTCCTACAGGTAAACAGTTAGGTGTTGCCGCAAACAAAATAAATGACCAGGGAGAAGAACACAGCGGTGGATTCAGTAAAGGGCAGTTAAGTATATTGATAGGAGGAATTATTGTTGCTTTTTCCATTTTACATCTTGTTTTGAAAGTTGATATTTGGGGCTCGTTGATTTACGGGATGACATTGATTGCACCTTTTGTTGTGATCACTGATAAATCCTTAAGCAAAATGGAAAAAGACAGGTTATGGGTAATCATTCTTGTAATGGTATTCGTTGTTTTCTTCTGGATGTGCTTCGAACAGGCCGGTGCATCACTCACCTTCTTTGCAGATGAACAAACCAACAGAACTATTTTTGGATGGACGATGCCTGCCAGTTATTTCCAGAGCTTTAATGCAGGATTTATTGTGATGCTGGCTCCTATCGTAAGTTTGATATGGATTAAAATGAAAAATAAAAATCCGGCCGCACCATTTAAACAGGCTATGGGTTTATTATTTCTTGCTTTAGGGTATTTATTCATTGCTTTTGGTGCAAAAGATATTCCTGTAGCAGGAGCAAGTATTTTCTGGTTAACAGGTTTATACTTTTTACATACTATCGGGGAACTGTGTTTAAGCCCGATCGGTTTATCAATGGTAAATAAACTTACGCCAACAAGATTTACATCTTTAATGATGGGTGTTTGGTTCCTTGCCATTGCAACCGGAAATAAATTAGCAGGAACAATGAGCTCTCTCTATCCTGAACAACAAAATGTTGCGGCAGAATACAGTGCTGCTAATGTTACCATTAATGGACAAACAGTTAACTGGGATGCTATCAATAATGATCATTCGATTGTTCCAAAAGGTACCTGGGATTTGCAGATGGTAAAAAAATCTGGGGATTCTAAAGAAGCAGATTCACTGGTTAATATCAACATTACACCTGTAGTAAATCCAACAATCGGGGCAGATAGTGTAAAAGTGAAAAGATTTATTCCTGGGCCAATGAGTGCAGAGCAGAAAACAAAGATTTTTGAAAAATACGGTGATAAAGAGCCTAAATTTTTATACGGAAAAGGAAGTACAGAAAACTCCTATTTCCTTCTTACAAACCAGATGTATGCAAAAAATAATGAGATCAAATTAGAACAATGGAATACCAATCCACCTTCTCCAACTTTCCTTGGTATAGTTATTAAAGATCTTTACACATACTTTATGTTATTTGTAGGATTATCAGGTATTGCCGCAGTTATCTTATTCTTACTGGCGGCACGATTAAAGAAAATGATGCACGGAATTATTTAATGGTTAAAAATTATTTATAAAATGGCGACCTATGGTCGCCTTTTTATTTAACTTCAAAAGATGAATGCAAGCATAGATAATTCTGAAAGAAAACATCCGAAAGCATTGCCGTATTTATTTTTTTCCGAAATGTGGGAACGCTTTGGATATTACCTGATGATCGGTATTTTTTTGCTGTATCTTAAAAATGTAGAACAAGGCTTTTCCATGTCTAATAAAGAAGCTTCTGATCTGTACGGAACTTTTATTGCACTTGTTTTCCTCACTCCTTTTGTGGGAGGTTTACTGGCCGACAGATATTTCGGATACCGGAAATCCATCATCGCCGGTGGTTTGATGATGGGAATCGGTTACTGCCTGATGTCGGTGCACAGCCTTCCGATGTTGTATGTTTCCATGACGCTGGTAATTTTTGGCAATGGATTTTTCAAACCAAACATATCTACACTTTTAGGAAATTTATATTCTGTACCACAATTTGTAAAAAGGAAAGATGAAGGCTATAATATTTTTTACATGGGCATCAACATAGGTGCCTTCATCTGTAATTTTTTTAGTGCGGCTATCATAATTGTGTGGGGCTGGAAATATGCATTTATCGCGGCAGGTATCGGAATGTTTATTGGCGTATTCATTTTTATCACCGGAACAAAACATTATCGTTCTGCTGATGTAAAAAAACAAATGACAAAAGAAGATATGCCTTTCAGCAAAATTGTGCTGACCATATTTGTTCCTTCTATTGTTGCCGGAATAGTAGGATGGATGATACCCGGAACTTTAGTTGGGTCAGACAGTACCGATGCATTCATCTTTGCCTGTATTCCCGTAATATATTTTTATGGGTCACTCTATTCCCGTGCAGAAAAAAACGACAAGCGGCCTATCGCTGCATTGCTCGCCATTTTTGCTGCGGTAATTTTATTCTGGGCCGTGTTTAAACAAAACGGAACTGCCCTAACTATATGGGCTGATAATTATACTGACAGACAAGTAACCGGTGCTGTTGGCAATACATTTGAAAAATTAAAACAAGCAGAAAAAATCACATATCAAAAAGACAGCGTGAATGTATATGATGAACAATTCCGTTTAAAAAAATTGAATGATAAAGCTGTTAAAGAATATAATTATCCGCCTTATTTTAAAAATGTACCATCAGAAAAATTACCAGAAAATGGAAAAAGTGTTTTAGCATGGGCAACTCCTATCAGTCAATCCATCAATCCGTTTTGGGTAATTTTATTAACGCCACTTATTGTCGCATTTTTTGCTTTTTTAAGGAAGAAAAATGCAGAACCTTCCACTCCAACAAAAATCGCTTTTGGTTTATTAATTTCTGCATTATCAGTATTAGTAATGGTTGGAGCCGTATATATTAATAACAACGGTACAGAAAAAGCAAGTGTATGGTGGCTGATTGGAACGTATGGTGTAATTACGATCGGCGAATTATTATTAAGTCCGATGGGCTTATCCCTCGTATCAAAATTATCGCCAGTGAGAATCACTTCACTCATGATGGGTGGCTGGTTCCTGGCAACTTCTATTGGTAATAAATTATCTGGAGTTCTCGCCACCTTATGGGATGGCTATGAAAACAAAGCCAATTTTTTCTGGTTGAATTTTATTTTACTGATAATTGCTTCCGTAATACTTTTCTCTATGTTGAAATGGCTCAATACCATTATGAAAGAAAAAGGCATTCAATAATCAGATAAAATCCATCATAGAAAAATTCTTTCCTAAGATCTGGAGATCGTCTGCTTTCAGCCATTTGTTTAAAATGGTGGCATACACATTTTTAAAATCAACGGTATGTTTCAGGTCTCCATCATTAAGATCAGCCAAATCCGGCAATGCATTCAGTAAACCTTTTTTCTTTAAACCACCGCCCACGAAAAACATATTGTTAGCCGTTCCATGATCCGTACCATTGCTGGCATTTTGAGATACACGTCTTCCAAATTCTGAAAACGTCATCATTAAAACATCTTCGAATCTTCCATTCGCTTTCATATCACCAACAAAGGGTTTAATGGCATTATTCAACTCCGTAAATAATCTTGTTTGCTTTCCATCCTGTGCGGTATGTGTATCAAAACTTCCAATAGAAACATAATAAACCCTTGTATTTATATCAGATAAAATAAGAGAGGCAATCGTCTTAAAACTTTTTCCGATTTCAGTAGCAGGGTAAATGCTTTTTAACGAATGCAATTTGCTTTTATCAAAAATATACTGAGCGCTGCTCAACGTTTCGCTCATGGTTTTATAGAGATAATCAACCGTTTCTTCGTGATGATGATGGTTATCAACTAGATTTTTATAATAAGAAGCATTGCTGCTTTGATACAATCGTTGCGGATCTTTAAACGCCAGGCCTTTACTTTGTGTACCTTTTAATGCAAGGCTTAAAACATCATCTATTTCCATGGCCTGTGTAGGCCTATCACAACCTTTACATTGTGCATCCAGATAACGGCCTAGCCATCCGGTGTTCAGGTATTCATTGCTGGCACTGGCGGATTGCCAGATATCCATACTTCTGAAATGTGAGCGATCAGGATTCGGATAACCTACGCCATTTAAAACAGCCAGGCTTCCCTCATCATATAATTCTTTAAACGATGATAAAGCTGAATGTATAGCAGCATCTGTTGTAAGTGAAAGTGCTTGTTCTTTCTTAATTCCAATACGCGGACGTTCCCTGTAATAAATATCATTGGTAACCGGAATGATTGTATTTAAACCATCATTTCCTCCACTGAATTGCACAATCACGAGCACTTTATTTCCTTTAGGAACCCAATCCTTTCTTTCAAGACCTTTCATGAATTTAGGAATCATCATTGACGCCGTTGCCAGAGATCCTAATTGTAAAAATTCTTTTCTTTTGATGAGCATAAAAAAAATTTAGCAAAGTTGGTATTCAGGTGTACACATCAACTGAATGATCATAGTTCTGATATAGTTTTCACGCGAAGACTTGTCTGTATATTTTTCAATATTTTCTAATGAAAAAGTGGCATGTTGCAAAACGGATTCCATAATTGTTCTGCCTAATTTTTCTCTGGAAATTTTTTCGAAAATGCGGTAAACAACCGGCCACGAAATATCCACATCCCCAAACCTGTTGTTAAACATGGCCGTTTCATTGCCCATATTAATATCGTCATCCGCCTTTTCGTTTATATCCATCATTTCATTTCCGGCAATTGCTTTGGGAATGCGCAAACGAATCATTAAAGAAGAACTATCAATCCAGTTTTTTCCTCCGGGCCATCCCGCAACATTCGGAGGATAAAATAAAATTTGCCCGAGAATTTTCTGCATTTGTATTTGTGCTATTTCCTTGCTTATTGTCATAGGCAGTAATCTCCTGATACCGACTATAAGTTCAACCGGTGATTTAATTCGGTTGCCTACATTTTTTTCTTCATAAAACCAATCGCTTAAAAATATTTCTGCTAATAATGATTCTATGTTATAGCCATTTTTAAAAAAATTTGCAGAAAGAGAATTTACTTTTGACACATCCACCACATCATTTACAAAAAAGCGATAAATTTTTTCAGTAATATGTTTTGCAGTTTGTGGTTGTTCCAATAATATCTGGATAATATCTTCGCCTTTAAAATACCCGGATTTTCCTAAGAATTTTTTTTCGCCGTCATCATGTTGCCCTTCACGAAAAACAAATGCTCCTTTAATATTAAATCCCCATCCTGTAAATGCACGCGCTGCTTCTTTTATATCCTGTTCTGTATAATTACCTACTCCCAATGTGAACAATTCCATTACCTCTCGGGCAAAATTTTCGTTGGGATGTTTCTTTTTATTTTGTTGATTATTTAAAAACTGCAACATGGCGGGAGCTTTGGAAACAGCTATCAGCATTTCTTTAAAATCACCGAGTGCATTTGTCCTAATAAACTGCAATAGTTCCTGTTGGGCAAAGGCGTTGTTTATACGAACCGCAAAGTGGCCATGCCAGAATAAACTCATTTTCTCCCGCAATTGTCCCTGATTATTAATCATTACATCGAGCCAGCTCAGGTTGAGTGTTTTTAATCCTTCCCTAGATTGTTGCCTCAATTGTTTTTTTTGAGCTGCTGAAAAATTATCTTCTCCTTTAAAAAGTTGCATGTCCATATTGGCCAATATCTTACCGACCTCATTTTCAGTAACCTCAATTTTTTCAAAAGTTTTTGATTTATTCAGCAGCCTGGTCCATAATTCTCTATGAGAAATTGTATCTAATGAAGCGCTGTTTTCCGCCATAGGTCCGAAGGCAGCACGCCATAATAAATGTTGATTTTTTATTCTTTGTGAAAGCATAAATAAAGTTGGGCAAATTATGACAGCAGGATGAAAGGAAAGTTTAATGTGTCTGAAGTTTTCCTAAATTGAGAAAAAAACTTTGAATACAAAAGTTTTAAAATACCTCACACCCACCAGCATATATATTTTATGCTGGTTTTCTTTTACAGGAACGGGCATTATTACCTGGCTTCCCAACATTACTGCCTGGATTATTTTACCGTTATTGGAATTAGCCGTTCCACCCGACCCGGAAAATCTGGATGATGCTGAAAAAGAATTAGCCAGGAAAAATAAGTTATATGATTGGCTCCTGTATATAATTGTATTACTCCAATATACCGCATTGGTATATTTTGTTTTTTCCATGCGATCCGGTTCTCTGGAAATCTGGGAAATTACAGGTAGGATTTTTAGCATGGGGCTTTTATGCGGAACATTCGGAATTAATGTAGCACATGAACTCGGTCATCGCGTAAACAGAAATGAACAATTTTTAGCCAAAGCCTTACTGGCAACGTCGTTATACATGCACTTTTTTATAGAACATAATAAAGGTCATCATAAACATGTTGCAACACCCGGAGACCCCAGCAGCGCAAGGTTAAATGAATCTGTATATACATTCTATTTCCGTACTATTATTTTTTCATACATCAGCGCATGGAAAATTGCAAATAATGATATGCGTAAAAAAAATCTTCCTGTTCTGCACTTCAAAAACGAAATGATACAGGCACAAGTGATACAATTGTTATTATTGCTGGCCATTTATCTGTTAGCCGGGAGTACAGTTTTACTGTATTTTGTGGCTGCTGCCTTTATCGGGATTATTTTACTGGAAACAGTGAATTACATAGAACATTATGGATTGCAACGAAAACCAAATTCGGATGGAAGATTTGAAAGAGCCATGCCTTGGCACAGCTGGAATAGTGATCATATAATTGGAAGACTGATGTTGTTTGAGTTGAGCAGGCATAGCGATCATCATTATATGGCCAGTAAAAAATACCAGGTACTGGAACATCATGAGAATTCTCCGCAATTGCCAACAGGATATCCGGGAAGTATGATCTTGGCATTGGTTTCTCCCGCCTGGTTTTATGTAATGAACAAAAGAATAAAAAAACTTTACCTGGAAATGGAAGGTCCGCCAAAATAATTATGCAGCACTTTCGGCAAAGCTATACCGTTTTCATGTTGGTTATTTTCCAGTAGAGCTGCCATTATCCTTGGCAAGGCAAGTGAAGAACCATTTAATGAATGCAGCAATTGCGTTTTACCATTTTCATCTTTATACCGGATTTTCATTCTGTTAGTTTGAAATGTTTCAAAATTACTAACGGAACTAACTTCCAGCCATTTTTTTTGAGCCGCACTGTACACTTCAAAATCATATGTTAATGCTGAAGTAAAACTCATGTCGCCTCCGCATAAACGTAATATTCTGTAAGGTAATTCCAAAAATTGCAATAATCTTTCAACATGATTCACCATATCCTCAATTACATCATAACTTTTATCAGGATGTACCAATTGAATGATCTCTACTTTATCAAATTGGTGTACTCTGTTTAAACCTCTTACATCACTTCCAAAACTTCCGGCCTCTCTTCTGAAACAAGGAGTATACGCTGTCATTTTGATGGGCAATTGCTGTTCACTTACTATTTCATCTCTGTACACATTGGTTACCGGAACTTCTGCAGTAGGAATCAGGTAAAAACCATCAGCGGTTATGTGATACATCTGCCCTTCTTTATCAGGTAATTGTCCTGTACCATAAGCAGTAGCCTCATTTACCATTAATGGCGGCATATATTCTATATAGCCGGCTTCTGTATTATAATCTAAAAAATATTGAATCAATGCCCGTTGCAGTTTTGCACCTTTTCCTTTGTATAAAGGGAATCCGCTGCCGGTAATTTTTGCTCCGGTTTCAAAATCTATCAGGTCAAGATCTTTAATAATTTCCCAATGCGGTTTTGCATTTTCCATCAACTGCGGCAATACACCACCTTCTCTTACGCTTTCATTTTCTTCCGGAGTTTTACCTGCAGGTACACTCTCATGAGGTAAATTGGGTAACAACAATAATTTCTGAAGAAACAACTCTTCTATTTCCTGCAACTCAGACTTACCCAAAGAAATTTTCTCTTTAATAAGCGTTACTTCCGCTTTTTGAAGTTCCGCTTTTTCTTTATCCCCTTTACCCATCAGCATTCCAATTTCTTTTGAAATACTGTTTAAATTCGCCTGCAATGATTCGGAAAGTGTTTTCTTCTCTCGGATATGTTCATCCATTTGAATAAGCTGATCAACCAAAGAAATATCTTTAAAATTTTTCTTCGCCAATTTTTCTTTCACCAACTCTGCGTTCTGACGCATGTAATTAACCTGTAACATGAGGGCTATTTTGAATCATTAAGTTGGCAAATATACCTGCAAAAGGCATATTACCTAAATTTGCCGAATGAAACATGGAGAGGAAGATCTGCAGGTAAGGTGGTTGAAACTCAGGATCAAATTAAAAGAACGTTTTGGAATCAAGCCGGATATGAATGGCGTTTTATTGTTAATTGGTGTGCAGGAATTGGGGCAAGGGCCGCAGGAATTCACTAAAGAACAAAAACAGGATCTCATGCACATTGCGATCTGTAAAATTCTATCACTTAGTGGCTATTATTCTTTTGATGGAAATGATGAGGAAGGTTGGCCACATTACACCCTGGTAAATCCGCTTCCACCTTATAATTTAATTGAGCAGGAAGATTTTTTAAAAGACCACGTATTGTTATATTTCAGTGAGTTTGGATTTTAGTTTTTCACATTTGAACTTTACACTTAGTTTTGGCTCCCGAAAACAACTTTAAATTTTGAATGTTATGATAAAAAAGTATGGGCTGATATTATTTTCGTTGATAATGATGTTGTTGGTAACG
>JBKJSZ010000047.1:0-9861 GCA_046593675.1 Ferruginibacter sp. | reverse complement strand
TAAATTTGCAATTTTTACCCGCTTCAATCTGCGAATCAGTTCTTCGGTTTTGCCACTGAACATGCTTCCGCAAATCACTTCAATCCAACCACGTCGCTCGCCTTTGTAATTCGGTTCAATAAACATTAATGATATTTTAAAAATGTGTTTGTAACTTTAATGCAGTTTTTTGCAAAGATTAAGGATTAGCCGCATCATGCAAAATGAATTAATTCATTACCAGAGAAAAAGAAATTTATGGACCGGGTGGAAACCCTTATACAACAGCTGCAAACGCAACTTTCTACTACATCAACCCTGGATGATATGCTGATGACTGTGAGAATGATAGAAGCAGAGATGTTACATTTACGTGCTCAACAACCGGCAATATCTGTTTCCTCATCGGCGAGTGTTCATCTTCCTGTTTTTGATCCTGAGTTTGTTATTAGTAATAATAACGGAGAAATTCTCATACCTGAAGCCAAGGAACCTGAAGAAGAGAAAATTATTTCTGTTCTGGAAGTAGATGAAGCGGCCATTGAAGCCGAACTGGATGAAATTAAAAGGAATATTGAAGCGGTCAATAAAATGAGTGCCCAAAATAAACCGCAGTTGTTTTTTGATCCGATTGAAGATACACCAACCCTTATTCATCAGCAACCGGATCTTCCTCCTAAAAAAGAAATTAACCAAAATATCCCCACTATAAGCGGTGGTTCATTAAATGATTCGCTTAAACAAGGCAAAATCGAACTTTCAGATTCGCTCCAGGAAACCGCTATAAAAGATTTGCGAAAAGCCATCGGACTAAATGATCGTTTTCTTTTCATAAACGAATTATTCAGAGGAGATGAAACGATGTATGAACGAAGTATCAAAACAATTAATGGCTTTTCCATATTGCCGGAAGCAGAATTCTGGATCAGGAGAGAATTGAAATTGAAACTGGGATGGAGCGATAGTAATCCTGTTGTGAAACAATTCGATCAGTTGGTCAAAAGACGGTTTGCATAAATGTGACCCATAATTTTTTTAGTGGCACCACAATGTTGCGCAACATAGTCTGCTCCAATTTTCCCGGAAGAAATAATTTTTTGACTATCGTTGAAAAGTGTATCCAGCAATGATTCCAGCTCTAATGCTGTTTCAATACTGAACGCTCCTCCTAATGAAACCAGATTTTCCGCTTCATCAAATTTTTGATACACCGGTCCGAAAACAACCGGTTTACCAAATACGGCAGCTTCCAGAATATTGTGAATGCCGGGCTTTCTGAAACCTCCTCCAACATAACTGATGGTAGCATATTTATATAATTTTGATAACATACCAATATTATCAATGATCAGCACCTGTGCCTGTTTATTTTGGTCGCACAATTCAGAATAAAAAACAGCTCCAGGAAACTCTTTTTTTACATCCTGTAAATTTGTTGTATCAATTTCATGAGGAGCTATAATAAATTTAATATGCGAATGAACTTTTGCATAATGTATCAATACTTCTTCGTCTTCATCCCAAGTACTGCCGCAAACTATTACAGAATGTCCATCACAGAAATTTTCAATTAAAGAAAGCGAATGTGTTTCCTGTGCAATTTTTAAAACCCTGTCAAAACGGGTATCTCCCGCTACAGTCACATTTTGTTTTTGTACACTTTGAAGTAAACGCGATGAAGTTTCATTCTGCACAAATAAATGTTCAAATGAATCCAGCATTTTTCTCCATAAATTTCCATAAGCTCGAAAAAAAGGTTGTTGCTTTCTGAAAATTCCTGAAATTAACAAAACCGGAATGCTCCGTTTTTTTAGCTCGGTGAGATAATAATACCAATATTCATATTTTACCCAAAGCACCAAACTGGGATTGATATTGGAAATGAATTGTTTTGCCTGTAATTTTCCATCCATTGGCAGATATAGAACGTGATCGGCAAACGGATAATTTTTCCTGATCTCAAAGCCACTGGGTGAAAAAAAAGTAAGTACAATTTTATAACCTGGATATTGTTGTTGTACAGTTTCTATCAATGGTCTTCCCTGTTCAAATTCCCCTAAACTTGAACAATGAATCCAGATACAAGGCTGAATTATAAATGGGATTTGCTGATTTTTTCGCCCATTTCGCCATAATACGGCTTTTTTATTCCATATTGAGGCAAGGGCAATTCCCTGTTCATAAAGTTTTAAAAAAAGCGTATAAAAAAACAGTCCCAACAAGCAGATTTTGTTCAAAATTAGCGGTTATCCTTCTTTAAGCAATTTATGGATACATAATCCGGGAGAACCTGAAAATGTTATCTTTGCGCCGCTTAAATATAATGACTATGCGGCCGTTACAGATGGTGGATACCAAAACACAGTATCAGAAGATTAAATCTGAAGTTGACAGTGCTGTGATAGCGGTGATGGAAAGTTCTCAATTCATCGGTGGTAAAGTAGTCAACGATTTTGCACAAAACCTTGCCACATATCATGATAGTAAACATGTTATCACTTGTGCCAACGGAACTGATGCCTTACAAATCGCTATGATGGCATTAGGGTTAAAAGCCGGAGATGAAGTGATCACTCCTTCCTTCACTTATATTGCAACGGTTGAAGTGGCGGCATTGTTAGGTATCAAACCCATTTTTGTAGAAGTAGATCAGCGAACTTTTTGTCTGGATCCTTCTGCCATTGAAAAGGCTATAACAACTAAAACAAAAGCAATCATTCCGGTTCATTTATATGGTCATGCTGCTAATATGAATGAAATCATGAATATTGCAGGTAAACATAATTTATTTGTAATTGAAGATAATGCGCAGGCGATCGGCAATACGTACACGTTGAATAATGGTTCGGTTAAAAAAACAGGTACGATCGGCCATATCGGATGCACCTCTTTTTATCCTTCCAAGAACCTCGGTGCATTTGGCGATGGTGGCGCTATGTTTACCGATGATGATACATTGGCAGACCGCATGCGAATGATCGCCTCTCACGGTCAAAGCCGCCGTTATTACCATGATGTGGTGGGATGTAATTCGCGTTTAGATGCGATGCAGGCCGCGATACTTGATATAAAACTAAAACACCTCGATGATTATATTGCAGCACGTAGAAAGGCAGCGGACTATTATGATGCAGCTTTCGCGGGCAACGATAAAATAACCACACCTTTCAGAGAAAAGGATAATAAGCATGTTTTCCATCAATACACGATAACGCTAAACGGAATTGATCGTGATGCATTACATAATTATCTTACTGAAAAGGGAATTCCATCAATGATTTATTATCCTGTTCCAGCACACCGACAGAAAATGTTTGATGCTTTTGGTGGGAGTGCCTACGTTTTACCCGTAACCGATTGGTTAACAGAAAGAGTAATTTCTTTACCCATACATACAGAACTCGATGAAGAACAATTACAATTGATCACTTCAACTGTACTGGCATTCATCAATAATAAAAAAACAACATGAAAATTGCAGTCGTTGGAACCGGATATGTAGGTCTTGTAACAGGAACCTGTTTTGCAGAAACCGGTAATATGGTTACTTGTGTAGATATTGATAAATCAAAAGTTGATAAACTTGCTGCCGGTCAAATAACTATTTATGAACCCGGACTGGAAAAATTATTTTTACGTAATCAGAAAGAAGGTCGTTTGTTTTTCACTACAGTTTTGGAAGATGCGGTAAAAGATGCAGCTATTATTTTTCTTGCTTTGCCCACACCTCCAGGTGAAAATGGCAGTGCTGATCTGAAATATATTCTAGGTGTTGCAGATCATTTAGGAAAAATGCTCAACCCATCTCAATATAAAGTGATCATTGATAAAAGCACAGTTCCCGTTGGTACTGCAGAAAAAGTAAAGCAAGCAATTCTCCAAAGCGGAAATGCGGTTGGTAACGATTTATCGGCAGCTTTTGATGTAGTAAGTAATCCTGAATTTCTACGGGAAGGTGTTGCCGTAGATGATTTCATGAAACCGGATCGAGTAGTTATCGGAACATCATCTGAAAAAGCCATCAAAGTGATGAATGATCTGTATGCTCCGTTTGTGCGCCAGGGAAATCCCATTATTTTTATGGATGAAAGATCTGCGGAGTTAACCAAGTATGCGGCCAATGCTTTTCTTGCCGTGAAAATCAGTTTTATGAATGAGATCGCACAATTGTGTGAACGTATGGATGCAGATGTTGACATGATCAGGCGGGGCATTGGAAGTGATGAAAGAATTGGTAAAAGATTTTTATTTCCTGGTATCGGATATGGAGGAAGTTGTTTTCCAAAAGATGTGCAGGCATTGGTAAAATCATCCGTTGAAGTTGATTATACTTTTAAGATATTAGATGCGGTGATGGACGTTAACGACCGCCAGAAATTACACCTGATACCGAAAATTAAAAATTATTTTAAAGAGAATATAAAAGGAAAACATTTTGCCATCTGGGGTTTGGCATTTAAACCAAATACGGATGATATCCGTGAAGCACCGGCTTTGTATATCATAAAAGCTTTATTGGAGTCAGGTGCCACTGTTTCTGCTTTTGATCCGGAAGCCATGACCAATGTTAAACAGGTATTAGGAGATACTATTTGTTTTGCAGAAACACAATACGAAGCTTTGGAAAATGCAGATGCGCTTGTTATTGCAACGGAGTGGAACGAATTCAGGACGCCGGATTTTGAAAAGATCGCTAAGACACTAAACAACAAAGTTATTTTCGATGGCAGGAATCTTTTTGATTTAAAACAAATTACGGAACTAGGCTTTCATTATGAAAGCGTAGGAAGAAAAAAAGTAGCGGTTGCTAATCTTTAATACATGTACATGATAAAGAAAAGAATATTAATTACCGGTGCGGCAGGTTTTCTCGGATCACATTTATGTGACCGGTTTATTACCGAAGGATATCATGTTATTGGAATGGATAACCTGATTACCGGTGATCTCAAAAATATCGAACATTTATTCAGCCTTGAACATTTTGAATTTTACCATCATGATATTTCAAAGTTCATTCATGTTTCTGGTCACCTTGATTACATTTTACATTTCGCTTCTCCGGCAAGTCCGATTGATTATTTGAAAATCCCGATTCAGACTTTAAAAGTAGGATCATTAGGAACCCATAATTGCCTTGGGCTTGCACTCGCAAAAGGCGCACGTATTCTGGTGGCAAGTACCAGTGAAGTGTATGGCGATCCGTTAGTACATCCCCAACCGGAATCTTATTGGGGTAATGTTAATCCTGTTGGCCCACGTGGTGTGTATGACGAAGCAAAACGTTTTCAGGAAGCCATCACAATGGCTTATCATACTTTTCATAATGTGGAAACGCGTATCATTCGCATATTTAATACTTATGGTCCTCGTATGAGGTTAAACGACGGCAGGGCATTGCCGGCATTTATAGGTCAGGCATTAAGAGGTGAAGACCTCACCGTGTTTGGTGATGGAAGCCAGACCAGAAGTTTCTGTTATGTGGATGACCTGGTAGAAGGCATTTTTCGTTTGCTCATGAGTGAGCATGCACAACCGGTTAATATGGGAAATCCGGATGAAATTTCATTAAAAGATTTCGCGGAAGAAATCATCAAACTTACAGGAACTACACAGAAAATTGTTTACAAAGAATTGCCGGTTGACGACCCCAAACAAAGGCAGCCGGATATTACCAAAGCAAAAGAAATACTGGGTTGGGAACCGAAAGTAAACAGAGCAGAAGGTTTGAAAAAAACGTATGAATATTTCCAAACGCTTCCAAAAGAAGAATTGGTAAAATTGCCTAAAGAATTTTATAAAAAATAATTGATGTATCAGGATTTAATAGATAAGAAGGTAGAACTCGCGTTGATTGGTTTAGGATATGTAGGATTACCAATAGCATTGGAATTCGCAAAAAAAATTAAAGTTATTGGATTCGATATCAATGCGGATCGTGTTGAAATGATGCGCAATCATATCGATCCGAGCCAGGAATTGGAATCCTCTGCATTTGATGATTGTGATATTGAATTCACCAATGACATCGAGGTATTAAAAAGAGCAAAATTTTATATCGTTGCCGTTCCTACACCGGTTGATGAACATAATATTCCTGATCTTTTACCTGTAAAACGTGCAAGCGAAACCATAGGAAAAGTTTTAAAGAAAGGTGATTATGTTGTTTTTGAAAGCACCGTCTATCCCGGTTGTACCGAAGAAGATTGTGTTCCTATCATAGAAAAATTTTCAGGTTTGAAAATGATAGAAGATTATAAAATAGGATATTCTCCGGAAAGGATAAACCCGGGCGATAAAGAACATACTATTACTACCATTACAAAAGTGGTGAGTGGATGTTGTGAGGAAAGCCTGGATTTGATTGCAAAAGTGTATGAGTTGGTTGTACAGGCAGGAGTATATAAAGCATCTTCTATAAAAGTAGCGGAAGCTGCAAAAATTATTGAAAATACACAACGGGATCTCAATATTGCATTGATGAATGAATTGTCGATGATATTCGACAGGATGAACATCAATACATTTGAAGTGTTGGAAGCTGCAGGAACGAAATGGAATTTTTTAAAATTTCAACCCGGATTGGTTGGCGGTCATTGCATTGGTGTGGATCCTTATTATTTGACTTATAAGTCGAAAGAATTAGGTTACGACAGCCGTGTGATACTTGCAGGACGTGTTATCAACGATGGAATGGCTGGCTACGTGGCAAAAAAATAATTCAATACATCATCCAGAATAATGGAAATGTGAAAGATGCCCGCGTATTGGTCATGGGCGCAACGTTCAAAGAAAATGTAAGTGATATCCGGAATTCAAAAGTTGCAGACGTAGTGAAAGAACTGAAAGCTTATTCTTTAAATGTGGATGTTACTGATCCTCATGCAGACAGTAATGAACTGATGCATGAATATGGATTTTCCTTAAATAATAGGATTGCTGAAAATTATGATGCGGTAATTGTAACAGTTCCGCATGATGAGTATAAAATATTAGATGATGCCTATTTTTCATCTGTTACAAAACCTTATGCTTTAGTTGCCGATCTGAAAGGGATGTACAGAGGAAAAATTAAAAGCAGAAGTTACTGGAGTTTATAATTCAACGTTACGGGTTGCCGAATTTTAATTTATGAAAAAATTTCATACTAAAGATATTTCCTGTTCTTCGTTTCTTGTAACAGGTGGTGCAGGTTTTATAGGAAGCCATATAGCTGAATACTTATTATTTCATGGCGCTGCTAAAGTTCGTGTGCTCGATAATATGGTGAATGGTTTTGAAAATAATCTGGAAATTCTTAGAAAATATCCGGCATTCGAATTTATCCATGGAGATATTCGTGATGCAACAATTTGCAATGAAGCATGTGCCGGAATTGATTTTATCAGTCACCAGGCAGCTTTAGGTTCCGTTCCACGAAGTATGAAAGAGCCCGGCTATTTTAGTGAAGTAAATATCACCGGGTTTGTAAATATGCTGAAAGCAGCATCGGATAATAAAGTGAAGCAATTGGTATATGCTTCTTCTTCATCTGTGTATGGTGATGAAAAAACACTTCCGAAAAAAGAAGAAAAAATCGGCAATGCTTTATCTCCTTATGCCATCACTAAAAGAACCAATGAATTGTTTGCCTCTGTTTTTGCTAATGCATACGGAATGAAATTAATGGGCTTCCGATACTTCAATATTTTTGGACCCAGACAAGATCCTGACGGCCCGTATGCAGCAGTGATACCACTTTTTGTAAAAGGTATTTTAAAAGAATCACCCGTTTATATAAATGGAGACGGTGAGCAGACGCGTGATTTTACTTTTGTTGAAAATGCTGTCCAGATAAATGTATTGGGCATGCTCACAGATAATGAAGCTGCTTTTAATAAAGCTTACAATGTTGCAGTAGGAGAAAGGTTTTCCGTAAATGATTTGTATACTGCCTGTACATCAGAATTGGAAAGTGATTTCAAAGCAACTTATCGCGAAGCACGCAGCGGAGATATCAGGGATTCTCTGGCTGACATTTCTTTGGCAAAGGAATTATTAGGTTATCAGCCTACTCTTCGTTTTGAAGATGGTTTGAAAGAAACGATCCGGTATTTTAAAAAAATGTACAGTAATCCTGTAACACCATAAATATGCCTTTTATAAAAACGGATATTCCTGATCTTTTAATTTTTGAGCCAAAGGTTTTCGAAGACAGCAGAGGTTATTTTTTTGAAAGTTATAATCAAAAAGTTTGTACAGAAAGTGGCGTCGAAATTAAATTTGTTCAGGATAACCAGGCAAAATCTTCGTATGGTGTTTTACGGGGATTACATTACCAGCTTGATCCGCATTCACAAACAAAATTCATACGAGTATTAAGTGGAAAAATTTTAGATGTAGTTGTTGACATCCGAAAAAAATCTCCTACATACGGAAAAGTTTTTTCCATTGAATTATCAGCTGAAAATAAATTGCAGTTATTTATTCCGCAAGGCTTTGCGCATGGATATTCTGTTTTGAGTGAAACCGCAGAAGTATTTTATAAATGCGATCAGTTCTATAATAAGGAAGCTGAAGGAGGAATTATTTATAATGACGCATCATTAAATATTGATTGGAGAATTCCGGCATCAGATATAATTGTTTCTGAAAAAGACCAGGTGCATCCGCTGTTTGTAAATGCTAAAAACAATTTTGAATTCTTGCTAAATGAGTGACCGTATTCACATATTAATTACAGGTGCGAATGGTCAGTTAGGAATGGAATTTCGTGTACTGGAAAAAAAATATCCAAAAATTCAATTCAGATTTGCATCACGAGAGGAATTATCTATTGAAAATAAACAGGCTGTGGCAGCTTATTTCGATGAGCATTCTTTTGATTATTGTATAAATTGTGCCGCCTATACCGCAGTTGATAAGGCTGAATCAGAAACGGATCTGGCGAATAAGATCAATGGGGAGGCAGTTGGTTTTTTAGCACTCGCCTGTAAAAAACACCTCGTTAAATTAATTCATATTTCCACCGATTATGTTTTTGATGGAAATGGACTAACCCCTTACAAGGAAAATGATCTGGTTTCTCCGGTAAATGCTTACGGGCAAACAAAATTATTCGGCGAAAATGCTGCATTGAATAATTATCATGAAACAATGATCATCCGTACTTCGTGGGTGTATAGTATTTATGGAAAAAACTTTGTAAAAACAATGATGCATCTGATGCATGAAAAGCAGGAGATCAAAGTGGTGAGCGACCAGGTTGGTTGCCCTACGTATGCTGCTGATCTAGCAGAGGCCATCATGGAAATCATCCATACGGATTTATTTCAATCCGGAATTTATCATTATTGTAATGAAGGCGTGACAAGTTGGTTTGATTTTGCTTCTGCGATTAAGGATATCAAAAATTATTCCTGTAACATTCATCCGATTCCAACATCAGCTTACCCAACTCAGGCAAAGCGACCACGTTACAGTGCCATGAATACGAGCACATTTAAAATTACATTTCAAATATCCATCCCTCAATGGAAAACCAGTTTGGAAAAATGTATTTCGTTGATGCCTGCTTAGTTTTTATTTCTGATATATACCAGTTTAATTCCTGATTTATCAGTTTGCCTGTTATCCATTTCAATTTTGGTAATGGATTTAATAAGTGGAGATAATTTGATATAGCCGAAATTTCTCGGATCGAAATTCGGTTGTTTTTTCAAAAGCATATTTCCAACATCTCCTAAGAATGCCCAACCATTTTCATCTGCCAGATCATCTATAGTAGCGGAAATAAGTTTTAGCGTTTCTTTATTCAATTTTTCAACAACAGGTTTTTGTTTTGGTTTTGAAGTTTTTACGGCGGAAGATTCTTCCTGTGGCGCATCTTCGGCAAATGGAATA
>JBKJSZ010000300.1:0-3937 GCA_046593675.1 Ferruginibacter sp. | reverse complement strand
CGATTTTACAAAATCTGTTCTTGATCAGCCACGCCAGACAGACAACCAAACTTTGATCAGGTACACAGACACAGATCTTGCAGAATTCAGGGAATTGATACAACGTAAACTGGAAGCTGCTAAAAAAGAATTGAGTTATCTGCAGGGTTTAATCACCCGCAAAGATGAAATGGGAGGCGATGAAAGCGAAAACCGTTACATGACAATGGAAGACGGTAGCTTAAGTATGGAGAGAGAACAATTAAGCCAGATGGCCAGCCGTCAAATCACCTTTATTGATCACCTCGAAAAAGCATTGATGCGTATTGAAAATAAAACGTACGGCATCTGCAGAGTTACAGGTAAATTAATTGATAAAGCGAGATTGAGAGCGGTTCCGCATGCAACGTTAAGCATTGAAGCCAAAATGGGAAATAATAAATAATTATTCAAATCACTTGTATAAAGGTCGTTCGAAAGAACGGCCTTTTTTTATTTTACTTCCTGCATATCAACAAGGCGTTTATAATTTCCACCTTTTTGAATAAGTTCATCATGTGTGCCACGTTCTGCAATTTCTCCGGCCTGCATCACTATAATCTCATCTGCATGACGAATGGTACTTAACCGGTGAGCAATTACTAACGACGTACGATTGCTCATCAGTTTACTAATGGCATCCTGAACCAATCTTTCACTTTCCGTATCCAGTGCAGAAGTTGCTTCATCCAAAATAAGAAATGGTGGATTTTTTAAAACAGCTCTCGCAATCGTAATGCGCTGCCGTTCTCCTCCACTCAATTTAACACCGCGGTCTCCGATTGTGGTAAAAAAGCCATCTTCTTTAGTTTTAATGAAACGTGCGGCATTGGCGATATCGGCCGCTTTTTCAATTTCAGTGATGGATGCATCTGCTTTTCCCAGGGCAATATTTTCTGCAATAGTTGTATTAAATAAAATAGCTTCCTGCGTAACAATTCCAAGTTGACTTCTGACAGATTCGAGTGTGAACTTTTTTATATTAACACCATCAATCAGCACTTCTCCATCTACAGGGTCAATAAATCTTGGTAATAAATCAGCCAATGTACTTTTACCCGAACCGCTGCTTCCCACCAAAGCGATCATCTGACCTTTGCGTATCGTTATATTTATATTTTTCAACACCGGTTTATCTTCATAAGCGAAATTTACATTTCTCAACTCTATGCATTCTTTAAATCCCGTGAATTCGATAGCATCCGAAGCATCCGCAATGCTTACTTTTTCAGCAATAAGATTTTCAATTCTTTCAATACTAGCTGCTCCACGTTGAATATTATAAGAGGCGTTGGATAAAGATTTTAATGGCTGTATCAATTGAGAAAAGATGGCAATGTATGCCAGAAAATCTCCGGCATTTAAAGAGAATCCGGCATCTTTATTTAATACCAAGCGACCTCCATACCATAAAATACATAATACAGACGTTACACCTAATGCTTCTGAAACAGGGGAAGCAAGATCACGCCTTCTGTTTGCTTTGTTTTTTAGATGGAACATTACATCATTCTGATCCTGAAATTTTTTCTGAATCGTTTTCTCAGCATTGAATGCCTTTATGATCCTTATTCCTCCCAATGTTTCTTCAATTGTTGAGAACATAGTTCCAAATTGTTGTAACACCTCGTTGTTCTCTTTTTTCAAAGACCTTCCTATTCTTCCTAAAATAAAACCTGAAACTGGTAAAAAAATCAATAAAAATAAAGTGAGTTGCGGGCTCAGGATCACCATGTACAACAACGAAAAAAAGATAGTGATCGGCTCGCGGAATAAACTTTCCAAAACACTGATAGTAGAAATTTCCACATCATTCAGGTCGTTGGATAATTTACTCATGATATCTCCTTTGCGTTGTTCGTTGAAATAACCGATCGGTAGCTGGAGAATTTTATCGTACATACCGGTACGCATATCATTTAAAATTCTATTGCGGATCGGATTCAAAAAATACATACTCATATATGCAAAAAATGTTTTGAACAACACTGCGCCAAACATAATAACGCATATCACAAACAACCCTTTTGTGTTGCCTCCGGGCGAAGCGATTAACTCATTGAGCCAATGCCTGAAATAATTTACGGGGTTTAATGAACCGGAAGAAGAAATCTTTTTAAACGCATCCCCCTGTTGAAAAATCAACATCAAAAAAGGGCTTAACAAGCCTAATGAAATGATACTAAAAACAGCGGATAATACATTAAAGGTGAGATATGTAGCAACCAGTCCGGGATATTTGCTGATATATTTAAAAATCGTTTTTAAGCTCTTCATTCAGTTGCTTCAGTATTATTCGGATATAAACGCACAAAGTAACTAATTTTACAACGATTAAATGGTTTGTTATGTTAGAAGGTAAAAGACAAAAACAGGTGGCGGCAGTTCTGGAAAAAGAAATAAATGATATTTTTCAAAAACTCGGCTTGTCTATGATGGATGGTGGAATGGTTTCCATTTCTTCTGTAAAAATTACGCCCGATTTATTTGAAGCACGTATTTATCTGAGTTTCTTTAAAGTGAATGATCCTAATAAAGCTTTGAAAACAATTGAAGAAAGAGCATGGGAAATAAAAAAAGCATTAACCACACAGGTAAGGCATCAGTTACGCTCTATGCCGCAACTCACCTTTTATATTGATGATACATTGGAATATGTTGATAAAATGGAAAAACTTTTCCGGGATATTCGCAACAGTGAATCTGATACTAAAACTAATTAAATACTAAAATGCATTTATGATCCTGCGTTTCGCATGGCGGTATTTCAAGGGAAAGAAATCAGCAAATGCGATCAATATCATTGCCTGGGTAACCACCGGTGTTATTGCATTTGCCACTTGTTGCCAGATACTCGTATTAAGCGTATTTAATGGCTTTGAAGGATTGGTAAAATCATTGTACGGAACTTTTTATGCTGACATAAGAGTGCTTCCTTCTACGGGAAAAATTTTTGAAATGGATGCAGCTACCATTCAAAAATTACAACATCATCCTCTTATAAAAAGCGTTTGTATGATCGTGGAAGAAAAAGCTCTACTCCAAAACGGCGATTATCAATCAACCGTAATTTTAAAAGGTGTAGATAAAAATTATACATCTGTTACCGGTGTTGCACAAAAAATTACGGAGGGTAAATTTGATCTTGGTGATATTGACCATCCAAAAATTGTAATGGGCACCGGAATTCAAAATGCAGCGGGTATTGTGATAAATGAAGCTTTTCCACCCGAGCCTGTAACGGTCATACTCCCAAAATATCATTCCACTTCCAATGATCTTTTAGAATCATTAAGTGAAGGAAATGTACTTACAGGAGGTGTGTTTGCCATTCAGCAGGACTTCGATAATCAGTATGCGATTGCAGATATTAATTTTATGAAACAGCAGATGGCTTTGTCTTCTAATCAATACAATGCAGTTGAAATAAAATTAATTCCTGCAATAAAACTGGAAGAGGCACAAATACAATTACAAAAATTATTAGGTAATCATTACCAGGTACAGACGCGCTTTCAGCAAAACATGAGTTTATATTCAACGATGCGTATGGAGAAATGGGCTATCTATGCAGTGCTTACTTTAATTCTGATCATTGCAGCTTTTAATATGATTAGTTCTCTAACGATGTTAGTGCTGGAAAAACAAAAAGATATTTTCATTCTGCAAAGTATGGGCGCAGATAAATCTACCATCAGAAAAATTTTTTTAAGCGAAGGTTTTGTGGTAGGTATTGCGGGCGCCGGAATTGGAATCACTTTAGCAACTATAATCTGTTTGCTTCAGATAAAATTTCATCTTATAAAATTGAAAGGCGGTTCATTTCTGATAGACTATTTTCCGGTACAGCTTTCCGCCAGAGATTATATGATAGTAGCAGGCGGGGCCTTAATAATTGCATTACTCGCTTCCTGGTTTC
>JBKJSZ010000276.1:0-4265 GCA_046593675.1 Ferruginibacter sp. | reverse complement strand
CCCATCACATACATATCACCTTGTGGAGTTGGATTGCCACCTTCTTTTTCCAGAGTAATGGCAAACGCTTCCGCTTTGCCGAACGATTTCATTTTTTGTATGCGGTAATTGTTTCCTTTTTTGGTGGTTAATATCATTCCTGCATCAACTGGTTTACCATCTACAATTGCCCACAATTGATATTGTTTACCCGCAGGTATTTCAGGAAGATTTGACGGATCCACATAAACTTCACCGGTATTTTTCATCCAGAAAATTTTTGCAGCGGCATCCGGGGCAGCAGGCAAACCTTGTAATGAAACCGGAACGCTGTATTTATTCTGAACAACCTCCATATCCGCTTCCATATTTTTGTTGGATTCCTGAATGGCTAATAATTGTTCTTCTTTTTCTGAAATTAACTTTTGTGCAGTCTGGTATTTATTATAAAAAACAAGATTTGATACACTGCTTATAAGTAACAATAAAACGGCAGCGGCAGCTAATTTTTTCCAGAATGGCAAGATGGCAACAACTTTACCTTTAACAGGCTCTACAAATTGACCATTAGATTTTTGAATAGAACGGAGTACTTTAGATTTTAGTTCTTCAGATGGTAAGATCGCATTTGATTGCGCGAAATTTTCCATATCAGACTCTATAAGGTTCAATTCTGCTACAACCTCCGGGTATTTACCTAGCCAACCCTGCACCTGCAGATTTTCAGCTTCTGAGGTAATTCCCAGGGCGTACATTTCCAGAATTCCGGACGATATGATATCTTTTGTTTCCACTATACTTGTTGCATCATTTTTCGTAGTTCAATAATTGCTGAACGCATTCTAGTTTTAACCGTACCGAGGGGAATATTTAAAGCTTTGGAAATTTCATCCTGTGTATAGCCGTAATAATAAGCAAGGTCTATCAACTGTTTCTGATCTGGTTTAAGATGGGTTAATTGTTTAGACAACCCAATCGTATCAAATTTTTCTGCTGTTGAAATTTTGTCATGATAATTACTTACGGAATTTTCATCAGTAGAGATTTTCTGTTGTTTTTTAAATCCCTTACTTCTTAAAACATCTATGGTTAAATTCCTTGTGAGATTAACCATCCAGGTAAATAACCTTCCCTTTGTGTGGTCATACTGTTCAAAATTATTCCAGATTTTCACAAAAGCCTCCTGTAAAATATCTTCAGAAGATTGCTGATGATCTACCATTCTGGCTACTACTCCATTTAGCGCACCTGAATAATTATCATACAAATACCCGAATGCAGCCTCATCCTTTGACCGGAGTAAAGCTACCAATTCATCTTCTGTATATTTATTTAATGCAGGCAAACTGTTATGTATTGATGACAAATATAGTTAACGATTACGATAAGAAACATTATAAAGTAAAACTAATCCTCTATAAACACTTCATATAAACCACTGAATAAGAACCACTTTTTTGTATCAAGTTCCTGGCATTTATACCTGGTTCTCATTTTTTCACCACGCCTGAATATTCTTCCGCCTTTTATTTTAAATAAAGCATTTTCAGGCACATGCTCTACTAAAATGACACCTTCTTTTTTTTTATCGTATTTTTTTAAAACACGTAATAGAATGATATCACCACAACTGGATGCAGCAGGATTAGAAACGCTTTTCAACAGGGATTGTTCGATTTCTTCGGGAAATATTTTTTTTGGTATGAATTCCTTCAGGATCAACCCAAATTCATATTTCCATTCCTTTCCGTGAGGAGAAACATGATTACCATATTTTTCAAACGTGAGCAGATGAGCCAATTCATGCAATAAAGTAATGAGAAAACTATAGGTATTAAGATTGCCATTTACGCTGATGCGATGCGCTTTCCCGGAATGTTTATGCCGGTAATCTCCCAAAATACTTTCCCTTTTGCGGGAAACTGTTAAATGCACTTTGTACTGATACAAATAATGCATCACACCTACATAACTCCCTTCTGGAATATAATCCTGTAATTGTAAAAGCGGAACTTCCTTTTTAGGCATGCTTTCTCTTATTCATCTTCATAACAACAGCTACTTCAGTAGCCAGGTAAACAAGGTATAAGAACAAAGCGGCAAAAACAGATCGCTTGTTATATTGCGGACCTGCATAACTGACATATAAAAAAACCGCAATTACACAAACAAACATTTTCATCATCATACCGCCCATTACACTTCTGATAAATACATTGGGGTTTTTGTTGCTGAGCGCTTTTGCCTGCATGAAATAACTGATCATGCTGATGACTATAAGCAGAATATTAGCATAGATGAGAACTTCAATATTAAATCCTTTTGATTGTAAAGCAGAGGAAAATGCTACCAGTAATCCGCTGATCATGGTAAATACAATCACAAGCGGAATGATCTGGTTGATATTTTTTCGCATTTATTTTTTTTGAGAAGTTTCCTTAATGATCTTATACATAACACCAAAAATAATAATTAGTGGTAAAATCCATACCGCTAATGGCGTTTTAAAATTGAGCCATTTATCTATTTGTAAACCCAGAAATACGCCTACGCCGATAGCTACCAGGAACTGGAAACCTAAGCCGGCATATTTCATTAAATTATTATCGTTTCTTTTAATCATTCACCGCACGGGCTATATCATTAAGTTCTATAATATTTGCGCCCATTTTACATTTACCATTAAAATTTGCAGAAGGTTCCACCACCAGTTTTGTGGCATGAATGTCACCCTGAACCATAGCTTTGCCACGAAGATACAGCAGATCATCTACCTGGATTTTTCCATCAACCCGGCCCATAATATCTGCCTGTTGACCGGTAATATTCCCTTCGATCACAGCATCGGGCCCGATAAATATTTTGGAGCGTGAGCACAAATTTCCTTTCAGCGTGCCGTCGATCCTGATATCTCCGTGGGTATCTATATTTCCCATTACAATCATACCGAATGACACAATACTTACATTTTGCATCTGATTATCAGCTTTTTTTGAACGGAACATGGCTTTATTTATTTCGTTTACAATAGGATACCTACTATAAACGTTGCAAATGCCGGTTTAGTCTTCGCTGTTATCTAATTTAGGAACGGAAAGCAATGTCGTATCTAAGGTAGAAGTGTTTCCTTTTAAAACATTCTGAAGATTATCGTAATAAGTACGTTGGAGTTGAAGAGCATGTTCCATAGAATCTGTACGCATTTTCAAAATCTTTAACTGCTTTACTTCCTTGGCACTTGAATAACCTGCGCCTGGTAAATAATATTTCAGGGGTGTAAAAATAATCAGGGCAACTGTCAGGCTGATCATGATCACAAAAACTGCGCTCAAGGCAATATATACGCTGCTGCGTGTTAATTTAAATTTTACTACTTCCTCATACGTATCCTCATTCATCACCACCAGTCGGTAATGGTTCCTTAATCTTTTGAGTGTAGTGTTTGGATCTATTTTCAAAACGGGATGTTCAGGCGTAAAATTAGGAAACGCTCCCTGAATATTTAATTTAATTACAAATAGGCTGCGGATAACTTTAACACAATACCAAGTAACTCAATAGCGTAATCGGGTTGATCATTAGTATTTTTGATAACCTTATTGGCAAAAAAGCCGATATTTATCGCTGTTATAACCATAATTCATGCATAGAAAGTTCATGCGGATAATTTTCATATTTGCAACGCTGTTTAGTATCAGTCATGCTTTTTGTCAACCTACGTGGACTTTCGATCCATTTGGCAAAGAAAAAAAGCCAGATGTCTATGAAGAAAAGATACTGGGATCAGAAAAAACAGCCACTAAAAAATTCTCTACTTTTCGTCGTTTTGTACAAAATAATGTGACGCATTATAATTTCTTTTTTAATGCGAACACCAAATTGAATGCAGTGATAGAAAGGGCAAAGCTTGCACAGGTAGATGACTTTTCAAAATTGCTTTCTTTTTATCCTTATAGTTTTGAAAATACTTCCAGCCAGAAAGTAGAATTGGATTCTGTGATCTTAAAATCAACAGGAGGAATATTATTGCACGATCTACGCAGTGATTGGGTAGATGATCTTTACCTGCTTATTGGAAAAGCTTACTTTCTTCGAAATGAACTGGATTCTGCGGCGCTTACGTTTCAGTTCATTAATTACAATTTGTTTCCCAGGAAGAAAAAAGACGATGATGATAATAAAGTAATAGGAGGCAACAGCCAGGCGTCACAGGGAATTTTATCTATTGCCGATAAAGAAAAAAGAAACATCGTTCAAAAAGCATTAACTAAACCGCCAAGCAGAAA
>JBKJSZ010000148.1:0-11040 GCA_046593675.1 Ferruginibacter sp. | reverse complement strand
GCCAGGTCAATCGCTTTACTCAAAACTTCATAAGTAACTTTTCCGGTAATTCTTTCTCCATTTACAAAAAATGCCGGTACATCTTTCACTCCACGGTTCAAACCTTCCCTTAAATCGCCCTGAACCTGCCAACCATACGTTGCATTCACCAGATCATCCAGAAATTTCTTGTTGTTCACACCAGCTTCCTTGCTATGTAATTTTAAAGATGTGGTACCAAGGTTTTTTCTGTTGGCAAATAAAATATTATGCATTTCCCAGAATTTGCCATCCTGGGCTGTTGCAACTGCCGCTTCACCCGCTTTTAAGCTACGCTGATGAATGTTTGTCAATGGAAAATGACGAAAATTAAATCTTATCATTCCATCATAATCAATCAGTAATTTTTTTACGATTTCGTTTGCTTTTGCGCAAACCTCACTTTCATATTCACCAAATTCTTCAAGCGTAACCAATGCTTTGGGGTTTCCAACAAATACATCTTTAGGTTCAATTATCTCAACTACGTCTTTTTTAAATGCCATCTTTCTCTTGTTTTTCTATAAAAAAATGTTGCAGTGATCTTTAACAACTGCAACATATATTATAATATTATTGATTTCTTAAAGACCAATCTTTCGATTAAAATGAAGGTAAGGGTTTTTTGGTTTCTCCGTTTACCAATTGTGTAAAAATGCGGTTAATGTTTAGATATTGTTTATAAATCAGACTTCTGTGTTAATCAGTTTAGGAGATTCATTTCTAAAAACCACCGTTCCATCAAAAACATCCACTAAAACGGGTTTGCTTTTGTCAATATCTCCCGCTAAAATTCGCTTACTTAATTGATTTACAATTTCTTTTTGTATCAATCGCTTTATCGGGCGAGCACCAAATTGTGGATCGTAACCGTTCTGTGCCAAGAAATCCAGGGCATAATCAGAGAATATCAGATCGATACCATTTTCCGCCACCAGCTCTTTAAGTTTATTTAATTGAATGCTGATAATTCCTTTTATTTCTTTTTTCATCAATGGCTGAAACATGATCAACTCATCTATTCGGTTTATAAATTCCGGACGAATAGTTTGTTTCAGCAATTGAATTACTTCCGCCTTTGTGCTTTCTACAACAGATTCTTTATTGGATTCTGTTACATTTTCAAAATTATCCTGAATAACCTGGCTTCCCATATTGCTGGTCATGATGATGATCGTATTTTTAAAATTCACCATACGTCCTTTATTATCCGTTAATCTTCCGTCATCCAGCACCTGTAACAATACATTATACACATCGGGATGTGCTTTTTCAATTTCATCCAGCAATACCACGGAATATGGTTTTCTTCTAACGGCTTCTGTCAATTGCCCGCCTTCATCATAACCCACATAACCTGGAGGCGCACCCACTAACCTGCTTACCGAATGTTTTTCCTGGTATTCACTCATATCAATGCGGGTCATCATTGCGTCATCATCAAATAAATATTCAGCCAAGGCTTTTGCCAGTTCTGTTTTACCAACGCCGGTTGTACCAAGGAAAATAAAAGAGCCTATTGGTTTTTTGGGATCCTGCAAACCTGCACGACTTCTTCTGATAGCATCAGAAACCGCTTCAATTGCTTCATCCTGACCTACCACACGTTTATGCAATTCTTCTTCAATATGTAATAATTTATCTTTTTCACTTTGCATCATTTTACTAACAGGAATTCCCGTTGCCTTTGCAATAACTTCTGCAATGTCTTCAGAATCTACTTCTTCTTTCAGCATTCGTTTTTCAGAAAGTTCATTTAATTGCTCTGTAAATTCTGCTATGATGGATTCCTGTGCTTTTATTTTACCATAACGAATTTCTGCTACACGTCCATATTCACCATTTCTTTCTGCCTGCTCGGCTTCTAATTTGAGGTCTTCAATGGAAGATTTACCTTGCTGAATTTTTTCAACTACTTCTTTTTCCTTGTTCCATTTGGATTTATACGTATCTCTTTCAACGGAAAGGTTAGCGATAGTGGTATTTAATTCTTTCAATTTAACTTCATCATGTTCTCTTTTGATGGCTTCTCTTTCAATTTCCAGCTGACGGATTTGCCTTTCAAGTTTATCCAGTTCTTGCGGCATAGAATTCATTTCAATCCTGAGTTTTGCAGCACTTTCATCAATCAGATCAATCGCTTTATCCGGGAGAAAACGATCGGTTATGTATCTATGTGATAATTCAACGGCAGCAATAATTGCCTCATCTTTTATTCTTACATGATGATGCGTTTCATAACGGTCTTTCAATCCACGAAGAATAGAAATGGCATCCTCCACTGATGGTTCGTCTATGATAATTTTTTGAAACCGCCTTTCCAACGCTTTATCTTTTTCAAAAAACTTTTGATATTCATTTAAAGTAGTAGCACCAATGGCCCGCAATTCTCCTCTTGCCAATGCAGGTTTTAAAATGTTGGCCGCATCCATAGCTCCGTCACCACCACCTGCTCCCACAAGAGTATGAATTTCATCAATGAATAAAATAATTTCTCCATCTGCTGAAGTAACTTCTTTCACTACAGATTTTAATCTTTCTTCAAACTCACCTTTATATTTTGCACCGGCAATTAATTGACCCAGATCCAAAGCATATATAATTTTTGATTTAAGATTGTCAGGAACATCTCCATTAACGATGCGCATGGCCAAACCTTCGGCAATGGCTGTTTTACCAACGCCCGGTTCACCAACTAGTATTGGATTATTTTTTGTTCTTCTGCTCAGAATATGTAAGGTTCTTCTGATCTCTTCATCCCGACCTATAACCGGATCAAGTTTACCCGCGCGAGCAAATTCTATTAAATTTTTAGCGTATTTATGTAAGGCATTAAATTGTGTTTCCTGGGTTTGAGAGTTAACGCTTCCGCCTTTACGTAATTCCTTAATGGACTCAATTAAACCTTTTTCGGTAAGACCTGCGTCTTTTAAAATTTTTCCCGTTGCATCATTAACCTGAAGAATCGCAAGCAATATATGTTCTGGTGTAACAAATTCATCATTAAAAGACTTTAAAACCGCACCGGCTTTCAAAATAACGGCATTTGCATCACGACCTAAATTTTGCGCAGGTTCACCCGTTATAGTTGGTAATTTTGAAAGTCTTTCTGTAAGTTTATTTTCAACAAGCTTTACCGTTACATTATTTTTTTTGAGAAGATAATCCACCGGCGAATCTTCCATTTTTAATAAGGATTGCAGAATATGTTCTGTTTCTATATTCGGATTATGATTATTATAAGCGAGTTGTTGTGCCTGCTGAATTACTTCTGATGCCTTTATCGTGAAATTATTAAAATTCATTTTCTGTATTTTAAACTAATTTGTCAAATCCAAATCCAAAACGTAAATCTTGCTAAAATGACATTAAAAAAGCGTTTCATCTGCCTGTATTGCATCTTTCTTGCGTTTAATCTGCTACAAATACCTTCCGTTTATGCTCAGCATAATTTTAAAAGCGTAGACAATTGGATGAAAGATAATATTAAAGTCTTGGGAGGAAGAGCAGTATTACTGCTTTATAAAGATGGGAAGATCATTTACTCTAACCAGGTTAATGAAATGACAGGACGCCAAAAAGCATTGATAAAAATGGTAGCGAAAAGAAAGGGAAAAGATGCACAACAAATTTTGAATGATTATGATGAAAACAGTGTGATAGCGATTGCGAGTTGTAGTAAATGGTTAACTGCCGCGTTAGTAATGACTTTTGTTGATGAAGGAAAACTAGATATACATGATACAATTGGTAAATTTCTTCCGGTTATGTCCGGATATGGTAAAGGAAATATTACTATCCTCGATTGTTTAAGTCATATGACCGGCATTAAAACCGGCAACTTAAAAGAATCGAGAGAAATTATTGCTGATGCTGCATCTATGGAAGAATCTATTGCAAAAATTGCAAGGATGCCAATGGAAGCAACACCTGGAACTTCCTTTCATTACAGCAGTTCAGGATTACAAATTGCTGCTGCCGTTATTGAAAAAATATCAGGTAAAGATTTTAAAACTTTGTTCGAAGAAAGAATTGCAAAACCCTGCAATATGTTATATACAAACTGGGGTTTAAAGAAAGTTCCTCTGGTTGCTGGTGGCGCAAAAAGTACCGCAACAGATTACATGAATTTTTTAGTGATGATTTTAAACAAAGGAACTTTTAACGGACATCAGGTGTTGAAGGCATCTTCCGTTAATCTAATGCAAATCAATTATGTTGAAGGAAAGAAAATTATTTCCTCTCCTAACAACGCATCCGATTTTGGCTATGGTTTTGGAGAATGGGTGATGAAAGATACATCTGGAAATCCATCAGATGCTGTAACCAGTCCTGGTTTGTTCGGCAGTTTTCCATGGGTTGATAATAAGAATAAATATGCTGGTGTGTTGTTTACTTTCAATTTTAAAAATAAAGGCCGTGGAGAACTTTACAAATCATTGAAACAAGTGGTAGATGCTGCACTACCTTTGTAAGAATGGATAAGCGTGATCTGCATACACATTTCATTAAAGAAAAAGCGAAACAATTAGGATTTGCATTTTGCGGCATTGCGAAGGCGGAAAGATTACATAATGATGCTGAACGCCTGGAAACCTGGTTGAATAAAAATATGCATGGGTCAATGCATTATATGCAAAATCATTTTGAATTGCGGGTTGATCCAACTAAACTGGTTTCGGGTGCCAAATCGGTGATCACTTTATTATTGAATTATTATCCTGAAAAAACACAACCGGAAAATTTTCCTAAAATTGCCAAGTATGCTTATGGAAAAGATTATCACCTCGTAATTCGTGAAAAGCTGAATGTATTTTTCCAGGATATCAAAGAAAATATTGGAGATGTACAAGGACGAGGATTTGTAGATAGCGCTCCGGTTTTAGAACGGGCCTGGGCACAACGATCCGGATTGGGATGGATAGGTAAAAACGGAAATCTGATTCACAAATCTTCGGGTTCATTTTTCTTTATTGCCACACTCATTACAGATCTAGATCTGATATTTGATGCTCCTTTCGCAAAAGATTATTGTGGTAGTTGTACCAGGTGTATTGATGCTTGTCCTACAGAAGCAATTTTACCGGATAAAATAGTGGATGGCAGCAAATGTATTTCTTACTTCAACATTGAATTAAAAGATGCGCTTATTCCCGATAAAATGAAAAACAAATTTCAAAACTGGATGTTTGGTTGTGATATATGCCAGGATGTTTGTCCATGGAACCGTTTCTCCAAACCAACTTCCGAAACTGCTTTTTCGCCAATACCTGCAGTTTTTAATTTTACTAAACAAGACTGGGAGGAATTAACAGAAGATACTTTCAAAAATATATTTAAAGACTCTCCTTTGAAAAGATCAAAATTTCAGGGAATTCAGAGAAATTTAAAATTCATACACAATGAATAAAAGCCTTCAAAAGTTATATGAGATAGGAAGGAAATCAGAAAGAATGATTGTAGGATTAATGAGCGGCACTTCATTGGACGGATTGGATATTGCCTTGTGCAGGGTGAAGGATTCGGGATTAAATACAAAAGTAATCGTTGAACATTTTGAAACCATTTCATATTCAGAAGAATACAAAAATATTATCCGTAAAATATTTTCCAACAAAGATGCAGCACTACAAGATGTTTGTATCATACATAAATGGCTGTCGGATATACATGCAAAAATGGTCAATGATTTTTTGTCGAAATGGAATATTCCAAAAGAAAAAATAGACCTTATAGCAAGCCATGGTCAAACAGTTTTTCACGCACCGGGAGAAAATTTCCATCATCAAAAAATCAACAGCACTTTTCAGATAGTTGATGGAGATACACTTGCGCACTTAACAGGAATTATCACCATCAGTGATTTCAGGCAAAAACATATCGCAGCTGGTGGTGAAGGTGCTCCGCTGGCTCTGTATGGCGATTATATTTTATTCGGAAATTCTGATACAGATACCATATTACTCAACATTGGAGGTATTGCTAATCTCACATTTATTTCATCAGATAAAAAAACTATTCTTTGTACTGATACCGGCCCGGGAAATACATTGATGGATGCATGGATGCAAAAAAAATATAATTTGCCGATGGACCATGATTCTTCCATAGCAACTTCAGGAAAAATAAACAAATCATTATTAGATACATTTTTGCAACATCCTTTTTTTAAAAAAGCATTTCCAAAAACATGCGGACAAGAAACATTCAACTTTCAGTTTATCGAACGTAGTATAGAATCCATAGAAACTAAAATTGTTCTGGAAGATGTGATGGCCACTTTAAATGCTTTAACTTCAGAAATAATATCCGCCGCGATACATTCATTAACCTCAAATAAATATGATATATATATTTCCGGAGGTGGAATATACAATACAACTTTAATGAATTCATTACGTCAAACTTTAACGTCGGCTACATTTTGTTCAACGGATTCTTTAGGTATTTCTCCCGATGCAAAGGAAGCAGTGTTATTCGCTATCTTAGCAAATGAACAAGTTGCAGGAGATATATCAACATTTACAAATGCCGGTATATTTCCGGCTGTTGGTTTTGGAAAAATAAGTTTTGCTGATTAATTATTTTCTGCCAGAATTTTTAATCTGTTCAGGGCTGTATCATAGGCCGGACCAGTTACTTTATCTAAAAATATTCCTGCAAATTTTTCCCATGGATACCATTTTAAATTATGGATACCGATCCATTCTACCTGGAGTTCATTATCATCTTTAAAACTCCCGATTTTAATTTCATTTATTACTGCATTATCACCGGTTCTGTTCTGGCTGAACATTAAAGAACTATAATCTTTTCTTAGAAGTTTTATCCAGTTTTCTTTTCCATTTGTTTTCCAGGTTATAAAAGAATTTACTGCAGTTGTTGGTCCTGTAAAACTTAATTCCTCGTTTTCCAGCATTGGATTCCATTCTTTCCAGATTTTGAGATCCATCAAATAATTAGCTATGTTTTGTTTAGGTGCATTGATCATAATCGTATGCGCTGTTATCACACGGGAAGGCATCAATAATGAAACTAAAGTTATCAGCATGAAAAATGAAATTACAACTATTAGAAAATATTTTATTTTTCTCATTTATTCCCATTTAAAAACTTTGATTGCAACAGCATATGCCATAACTGCCCATAATAATAAAATACCTATTTCAGCTTTTACTTCCCACAATGATTGTCCTTCGAATGCAACATTTCGCATCGCATTATTTAAATGCGTTAAAGGCAACGCTTTTGAAATTGGCTGCAACCATTTTGGAAAAGCATCAATGGTAAAAAATGTACCACCTAAAAGAAACTGCGGCAAAGTAATAAGGTTGGCAAGTGGAGGAATTGTACTGTCACTTTTTGCCAGTCCGCTCACAATAAAACCAAATCCCATAAACACAATCAGGCCAATAAAGCTAAGAAAAAGCATTTCCAGCAAAGTTTTCCAGCCATGTATTAAGGTATATCCAAATAAATAATATCCTGCCAGTAAAATTACAATGGCGGTTACCATTTGAAAAATTACACGGCTTAATCCTTCTCCTAAAATAATGTACGTTCTGGTGATCGGCGTAGCAAAAAATCTTTTTAATACCATAGTGTTTCTCAGATTGAAAAACATAAAAGCCACACCAAAAACACCGGCACTTAATAATGAAAATCCTAATTGACCCGGCAAAATAAAATCAATCGTTTTATATTCCCTCACCTGTTGTATATCGGTTCCATAATCAAAATCAAAAGACGCATAGGCCGGCCTTCCGCGATATACCTGATTACTCAACTCATTTATTTTACCGTCTATCAAAGATTTTAATTGCGGCCATTTATTATTACTGGCACTTGTACTTTTTAAGCTGATGGCATACGGTGCATTTGCCATTACATTTTTTGAAATATTGATGATGCCTGCAAATCTTCCTTTGTAAAAATCTTCCATCATTTCTGCATCTGTTTTATACTGCAAAAATTTTACACCTTCTGTATTTTTTAAAGTGCGATATAAATCATTTAAGGTGTCTGAATGTTTATCCAGTACAACCTTATACGAACTAAACCCACCGGAATTTCCAATGAACCCAAAAACAAGTATAAAAACAAATGGAAAGGCAAAACTGAATACGACTGCAGAAGGACTTCTCGTGATGGAACGCAGGCTTGCTTTGGTAATGGATAACATGGCCCTTAACTGGCTGTATGGCATGCAGAAAATTTATGCAAAACTATAGGTAAACCATCATAATCGTATGATGCCTGTGGAAATCGTGTATTTGTAAAGTTTTTCCCTCTTAAATTATTAGCTTCGGCAAATGAAGGATGGAAAACATGTGGCTTATTTATTAACGGGCAGCAATATGCAAAACCCAGAGGTACAATTAAAAAATGCCATCAAATTTATCAAAGAACGAATTGGGAATATAACTGAAAAAAGTTCTGTTTATGTTACTGCAGCCTGGGGTTTTACTAATCAGCCGGATTTTTTAAATCAGGTATTAAAAGTAGAGACCTTTTTAGAACCTGAAGAATGTATGCAAACGATTCTTGATATAGAAGTACAGATGGGCCGGGTTAGAACTACACCCAATGCGCCAAGAACAATTGATATTGATATTTTATTTTATGATGATCTGATTTTAGACAAACCGCGTCTCACTTTGCCGCATCCTTCCATTTCCCAAAGAAAGTTCGTGTTAATTCCCATGAAAGAACTGGAACCGGAATTTATACATCCTGTTTTGAACAAAGACATATCAGAATTATTGGCTTTATGTGCAGATACACTCAATGTGAGCAAAATGTAAGTTCAGTCAAATATCTTTCCTGTTAATTTGCAGCCGTAAAAGTGGCAACGGTTAATGAAATATAATTTTATAACAATAGAAGGAAATATAGGTGCAGGAAAAACAACTTTATCTCATTTATTGAGTAAACATTATCATGCACGGTTGGTTCTGGAAGAATTTGCAGATAATCCATTTCTTCCCAAATTTTATGAGAACCCTGCTCAATATGCTTTTCCGTTGGAATTATTTTTTATGGCAGAACGCTATAAACAATTGAAAGAATTATTACAAACCAAAGACCTTTTTTCAAATGTTACGATCTCCGATTATTTATTTACCAAGTGTTTGTTGTTTGCAAAGTTGAATTTACCGGAAACAGAATTTCATTTGTACCAGAAATTATTTGACATCATCAATCCTCAGATCGTACAACCCGATATCCTGATCTATCTGCATAGCCCTATTGCTAAACTGAAAGATAATATTCGCAAACGCAACAGGGAATATGAACAGGATATACCAAATGAATATTTATTGAGCTTACAGGAAACATATACACAGTTCATAAAGCAACATAAAATTAAAACGCTTTTTGTGGATGCCAGTGAGGCAGACTTTATAAACAATGAAAAACATTTACAGACCATAACGGATGCGCTCGAAAAAGATTATGAACCCGGTCAACATTATATCAGCTTACCTTAAATATGTCAACAGATGATTTAAATAAACCAAATCCTTATGCAGCGCTACGCATTGCTGAATTCAGAGATTTTATAGTAGGACGGTTTATATTTATTATGGGCATCCGTATGACAGCCACAGTGATTGGATGGTGGATGTATTTATTAACGAACAGTAAGCTGGCTTTAGGTTTGGTTGGTCTTTCAGAAGTGATTCCTGCTCTCAGCTTAGCATTATATGCAGGCCATTATATTGATGTAAATGAGAAAAGGAAATTATTGTTGAGATGTGTTTTCCTGTATGCGCTGGCCGTTCTTTTATTATTCATTCTTTCCTCCGGATTTGTACAAAATTATTTCCATCACTGGACGGTTGCATTACTGATGTGTGTAATTATTGGAGGCACCGGTGCTATTCGTTCATTTAGCGGACCAACATTTTCCGCGTTGATCTCACAGGTTGTACCGAAACCTTTATTAATGTCTGCAGCAGCCATCAGTTCTGCAACATGGCTTACCGGCTCTATTGTAGGACACGCCCTTGGTGGATTTTTCATTGCATTTTTTGGTATTAATTATACATTCATTGCTATTTTTATATTTGTAATCTGCGGATATTTATTGTTACGTAAAATTTCTCCTAAACCAATTTTTGTAAACAAAGCACGCAACACCTGGCAAAGTGTAAAAGAAGGTATTGTATATGTTTATAAAACGAAAGAATTGTTTGGCGCTTCCATGCTTGACCTCTTTGCTGTATTATTTGGCGGAGCCGTTGCACTGGTGCCTGTTTTTGCAAAAGATATTTTACAGATTGGACCCATGGGATTTGGCTGGCTGAATGCTGCAACTGATATAGGTGCTATTATAACGGTTACATATCTTACCATTAAACCTTTTAAAAGAAACCAGGGAAAAATTTTATTATATGCAGTGGCAGGTTTTGGGATATGTATTATTTTGTTTGCATTCTCCGAGATTTTCTGGTTATCATTTTTTGCCTTAATGGTAAGTGGTTGTATGGATGGCATCAGTGTTATTATCAGAAATACGATATTACAATTAAAAACGCCCGATGAATTGCGTGGCCGTGTATCGTCTGTTAACAGCATGTTCATTAATTCTTCTAATGAACTCGGTCAATTTGAAAGTGGCGTTACTGCAAAACTTATGGGCACAGTGCCTTCTGTTATTTTTGGTGGATGTATGACCATTGCTGTTGTGGTAGCTACATGGTTCAAAGCAAAAGCGTTAAGAAAAATGGAATACTGATCTGGCTGTTTTTAACCGTTCAATAATCAGTAAATTGCAACTGAAATATTTATTATGCAACGTAGAACTTTCATCAGGAATTCAGGTTTAATTATGGCAGCCGTATTATTTATGAAAGAAAAATCTTTCGCAGAATTTGTGCAGGAATATAAAATACGCATGCTCTCCAAAAACATGGGCATTTTTACTGAAAAAGGAGGAACCATTTTATTTTACTTTAGTAAAGACGGAATCGTAGTAGTGGATTCTCAATTTCCCGAAACTGTTTCACATTTAATAAC
>JBKJSZ010000412.1:0-6531 GCA_046593675.1 Ferruginibacter sp. | reverse complement strand
AGCCATTGTTTTATTTTCTCCTTATTATCACCCTGCACTATAATAACCCCGTCTTTTACAGAGCCACCTGTACCGCAAAAACTTTTCAGGTTTTTACCTAATTCTTCAGCTTCGTTGCCAATATATCCTTCCACCACTGTTACGGCTTTACCGCCGCGGTTTTTGGTTTCCAGTTTTACCTTTAATCGCTGTTCGGAGGGAATTATGGCTTTTTCAGAAATAGACTCTTCTTCAAAATGGAAATTTTTATCTGTTGAGTACACGATACCGCTTGTAGGAATTTTCTTTTTCATTTTAAATAATAACTGCTTTCAGGCTTAGGTCAATGCTTACAGCCTGATGAATGATAGCACCGCTGGAAATATAATCGACTCCGGTGGCCGCATATTCTTCCAGATTTTCAAAATTAATTCCACCGCTTGCCTCAGTTTCATATTTTTTATTGATGAGCTGTAAGGCTTCTTTAATTTGTTCCGGTGTAAAATTATCCAGCATAATCCGGTCTATCTTTCCAACAGCCATCACTTTTTTCACATCCTCGATGTTTCTTGTTTCCACCTCCATTTTTAAAAGGGATTTTGTAGAAAGAATATATGCATGCGCTTTCAGAATAGCCGCTTCCATACCGCCGCAATAATCAATGTGATTGTCTTTGAGCATGATCATATCATACAATCCAAAACGATGATTGACACCGCCGCCAATGCGGACTGCTTCTTTTTCCAGTAAGCGGAAATTTGGAGTCGTTTTTCTGGTATCTAATAATTGAGTGTGATAAGCTGCTAACTTTTGAACATATTTATTCGTTAATGTGGCGATGCCTGTCATCCGTTGCATGGTGTTTAATACCAGCCTTTCGCATTGCAGGATTGTATGCACTTTTCCTTCAACTTCAAATACAATATCGCCATAAGCCACAGGCTGTCCATCTTGAATGTGCGCATGAAAAATAATTTCAGGTTCGGTGAACGAAAAAATTTTCCGGGCCACATTAATGCCCGCGATTATACCTTGTTGTTTTACTTTGAGAATAGCTTTGCCTTTAGCAGAAGGATCTATACTGGCAAGTGTTGAATGATCTCCTTCTCCAACATCTTCCATCATAGCATTAGCGATCAACTGACGAAGTGCATCATCATAATTCATTGCCAAAACTAATGAAGTTGCAGAAATTTACCTGTTTTCGAAACGTATTTCCTGAAGTATCTGACGATCACCTCTTTGTTTCATAAAAACAGTAGTGCGGAACTGTGCGGATTTTGTAATAAGTGTACCAATGCAATATTGAGAGCCTGCATTTTCACCTTTATGAATCACATTAAAAGACTTGATGGTATTATTGGAAAAGAAATCCCGAATAATCATTTCTGCCTGGCTCTTACTGTATGTATTACTTTTTTGCGGCAAGGTGATTTCAACCGTATTATCAAAATAACTGGCAACCTGATTAGCGTTACCCATTTTTAGAGCCACTACTATATCTTCAATGCCTTTGAAAGTTGTTGTTGTAAAGGAACCCAGTAAAATGATCAGTGCGAATGAGGTACAGATTTTTTTCATGCGAATTGGGTTTAGAAGCAACTGATTTTAGACCAAAAACGTGCCAATTCCTTTTTTATTGTGTGTTTCAGAAAACTAAATATAAGTTATATGAAAGTATAATCATCTAAACCAAAGATTTAATATTGCAATATGTTGCAAACCAAGATCATTCTTATAATTATGGACGGTTGGGGAATCGGAAAAGTTCCTTCAAGTGATGCTATTAAAAATGCCAAAACCCCTTACGTTGATAGTTTATATGCCTCATATCCGAATTCTACTTTAATTACCTGCGGAGAGGATGTTGGTTTACCGCAAGGCCAGATGGGGAATAGTGAAGTGGGACATTTAAATATTGGTGCCGGAAGAATTGTGTATCAGGATCTGGAGCGAATAAATGTAGCAATTCGCGATCAGTCCTTTCAAACAAATCCATTTTTGATGCAGGCGATCGGGCATGCTAAAGAAAAAAATAAAACATTACATCTTATAGGGTTGGTTAGTGATGGTGGCGTTCATTCACATATTAATCATGTTAAGGAAATTCTTACAGTCTGTAAAAAACAAGATTGCACCAACGTTCTAGTTCATGCATTTACGGATGGACGCGATACAGATCCAAAAAGTGGCCTTGGTTTCATTAAGGAATTGCAGGAACACATGGATAAAACAACCGGTGCCATTGCCACAGTTACCGGAAGGTATTATTCCATGGACCGCGATAAAAGATGGGAACGTGTAAGAGTTGTCTATGATGCTTTGGTTTATGGAAAAGGAAATGGTAGCAACGATATTATTTCCGCTATAGAAACAAGTTATCAAAAAGGAATCACAGATGAATTTATTGAGCCGATCATTCATTCCAAAGTATATAAACAGATAGAAACCGGTGATATTGTGATCTGTTTTAATTTCCGGACAGACCGTTGCCGAGAAATAACAGAAGTACTGACTCAGCATGATGTGCCGGAACAAGGCATGCACACATTAGATATCGACTATTTTACCATGACGCAATACGATCATACCTACAAAAATGTAACACCTTTTTTTGTGAAAGATGATCTTAATAATACACTTGGCGAAGTGTTGGCAAAAAATAATAAAACACAACTCCGTATTGCCGAAACTGAGAAATATCCGCATGTTAGTTTCTTTTTTAGCGGAGGCAGAGAATTTCCATTTGAAGGAGAGAAAAGGTTGATGGTGCCTTCTCCAAAAGTGGCTACTTATGATCTTAAACCTGAAATGAGTGCCTATGAATTATCTGACCAAGTAATTGCAGAAATGCAAAATGAACCTGATTTTATTTGTCTCAATTTTGCCAATGCAGATATGGTTGGTCATACCGGTGTATGGAATGCAGTGATCCGGGCGGTAGAAACAGTAGACAGTTGCGTAGAGAAAGTAATTCAGGCAGCACAGAAAAAAGGATATAGCATTTTTCTTACAGCAGATCATGGAAATGCTGATTATGAAATTAATGAAGACGGTACGCCGAATACGGCACATACATTAAACCTGGTGCCGTTTTTCATCATAAAAGAAGGGTTTAAACAACCTTTAAAAAATGGAAAACTGGCGGATATTGCACCCACCATTCTAACCATGATGGCCATACCATTGCCACCTGAAATGACCGGAAATATTTTATTTGATTAATATGAAAATGGTAAAAAAAATACTTGTTATACTACTTGTAGCATTCATACTGATACAGGTGTATCCGAGACCGAAAAAAAATATAACGGTTGGGCATTCAGGTAATGATATCAGCTCGGTAATGACCGTTGAAGATAACGTGTTGGTTATTTTGAAAAGGAGTTGTTATGATTGTCACAGTGATCATACAAATTATCCCTGGTATTCAGAAATTCAACCTCTTGCCATGTGGCATGGACAACATATTAAAGAAGGAAAAGCTGAATTGAACTTTTCACAATTTGCCACCTACCGTGCGAAAAAGAAAGATCACAAACTCGAAGAAATTGCGGAACAAATAGAAAAAAACGAGATGCCTTTAAAAAGTTATACGCTCATGCATACGGATGCAAAATTATCAGATGAAGAGCGTGCATTATTGATAGATTGGGTTAAAAGAAACAGAACTCCAAACATTCAAAAATGATTCAGCTAAAAATTGTCGTACTTATTTTTTCATTTTTTATACTTTCTGTTACCAGTACCGCACAAACAAAAGACAGCATTTTTCAGAACATAAAAAAACTGGAAGAAATAACTTTATCGGCAACAAGATTCCCTGAAAAAATTAAACATATTCCTCAGGAAGTTCTTATTTTTTCTGAAAATAAAATAGCCAGTTTAAATCAACCTACCACTGCAGAAATATTACAGCATACAGGAAATGTATCCATTCAAAAAAGCCAGGGCGGCGGCGGAAGTCCTGTTATGCGTGGGTTTGAGGCGAATAAGATACTGATAGTGGTGGATGGTGTTCGAATGAACAATGCCATTTTTCGCGGCGGACATTTACAAAATGTTATTACCATCGATCCGGAAAGTATTGAAAGGCTAGAAATTTTATATGGCCCATCTTCTTTGATGTATGGCAGTGATGCATTGGGTGGTGTACTGCATTTCTATTCTAAAAAACCCTTGTTCTCCCTTGAACAGAAAACAGCCGTTCATGCTAATTTTCTTACACGTTTGTCAACGGCTTATGATGAAAAAACGCAGCATGCCGCCATCTCGATCGGAACAAAAAAATTTGCATCTTTAACCAGTTTAACTTTCAGTGATTTTGGAAATATACGTCAGGGGAAAACCGGAAATCAATTTCCAGGTTGGGGAAGTAGAAATTTTACGGTTGAACATATAAATGGAAAAGACAGTATGGTTCCCAATGGCCATCCACATTTACAAACAGGAAGTGAATATCATCAGTATGGCATACTTCAAAAATTTTTATTTCGTGCTAAAAAAATGGAGCAACAAATTAATTTTCAATTTACCTCTACTTCGAACATCAATCGTTATGACAGATTATCGGAAATAAATAACACAGGCCAGGCAAAAAGTGCGGAATGGTATTACGGTCCGCAACAAAGATTATTATTAAGCTGGAATGGAAATTTTGAAAATCAAATTTGCGGGAAAGGAAATGTAACGGCCGCTTATCAGTTTGTAGAAGAATCCCGCAACAACAGGAATTTCGGATCTCTTAAATTGAATCATAGAATTGAACAGGTGAAGATCGGGTCTGTAAATGCAGACTTTAAAAAGTTAATTAAAAATATTGAATTAGGATATGGACTAGAGTTTATTTATAATGATGTTCGTTCCCGGGCGTATGGTGAAAATATTCAAACGAACATTCAATCTGATATTGATACGCGATATCCCGATGGAGGAAGCCATACACAAAATTATGCGGCCTATACTTCTGCCATTTATAAGTTCAACAGCAAATTAATTCTTCATGGAGGTGTACGATTTACCTATAACAACCTCCAGAGTGCTTTAAGAAATAAATTATTTTTTCCACTTCCCTACTCGGCTATTCAACAATCATCATCAGTGATTACTACAGGCGCAGGAATTGTATATACACCAAATGATAAATGGAAAATCAGTGCCTTATTTTCTACTGGTTTCCGCACACCAAATGTGGATGATCTTGCTAAAATATTTGAAAGTGGTAATGGAAATTTTATTATTCCGAATCCGGATCTTAAACCCGAAAGAACACTGAATTATGAAACCGGAATTTCGGCACAACCTTTAAAAAATATTTTCTTACAGGCTACCGGATGGTTTACTTCCTATACAAATGTTCTTACAACAGATTTTTCTACTTACCAGGGATCCCCTACCATTTTATATGATGGCGTACTGAGTAATGTGATCACAACGGTAAATAAAAAAAAGGCGTATATATATGGTTTTTCTGTTCGAACAAATGTCACTTTCCTGAAACATTTTCAATTTCAATCTTGCTATAATTACACCTTTGGAAGAATTTATGAACAACATAATTACCCGTTAGATCATATTCCGCCCACATTTGGAAGAACGGGTTTGTACATGAATAAAGAAAAATTCACCTTATCCATATTTGTTTTGTATAATGGCAGTAAAGATTCTGCAGATTATAATCTTCGTGGTGAAGACAACCATCAATATAGTGCAGATAAAATACACGGTTTTACACCCTTCTGGATCACGTATAATTTTCAAACCTCCTATAAATTGGATACCCAAATCACTATACATTTTTCTCTTGAAAATATCACCGATAGGTTTTATAGAACATTCTCATCAGGTATAAGTGCTGCCGGCAGAAATGCTGTGTTCGCACTAAAATTCCGCTTATAAGTTAAAATTGTTAAAATTTTTTGTGCAGCGGGAGTGCCATAAGAAATGTCTATATTTATAAGGCACAAAATCTACTTAATTATGACCGAAGAGCAAATGCTTGCCGGAAGTATACAACATAATGCTTCTGCACAAGAAGCATTGTACAATAGATTCAGCCCCAGAATGTTAGGTGTATGCTATCGTTTCGCAAAAAACAGGGAGGATGCTGAAGACATGTTGCAGGAAGGATTTATAAAAATTTTTACGCAACTGCATCAATATCGTGGTGAAGGCGCATTGGAAGGCTGGATTAGAAGAATTATCGTTCACACCTGTATCAATATTTTAAAGAAAAATAAAAAATTTTCTGAACATGTTGATATCACTTATGCAAACAGTGTTTTCATCAGGGAAGATATGATTCCGTCTATCATGCAGGCAAAGCAGGTGGTAGAATGTATACGGCTTTTACCAATGGGATACCGAACTGTATTAAATCTGTATGCAATTGAAGGATATTCTCATAGAGAAATTGCAAGAATGCTGGAGATTGAAGAAAGTACAAGCCGCAGCCAATACACCAGGGCGAAGGCAATGTTGGAAGATATTCTGGTGAAGAAAAGAATAATTGATCATCCGCATGTGAAAAATTATACCAATGTTTCAAGATGA
>JBKJSZ010000410.1:0-4493 GCA_046593675.1 Ferruginibacter sp. | reverse complement strand
AGAACTGTCTTCTTCCTGCGGATAAAATATACTCTCAGCAGGAGAACCTTTTTGACGTACAAAATCAATTTGTCCCTCTTTAAAATAGGCATTCAGCATTCTGCCTCCGATTTGATTATATAAACTTTTTTCCACTTCATTGATCACCATGCTGTTTAAAAAAACTTCGAGACGCAGCGGTTTTTGATTGGCTGTAAATAAATACATAGTATCACCGGTTACCTGGGTTTTGCCATTCCAGAAAACAGGATCTTTAAATAACCTGAATACAGAATCCTCGGTTGAATAATATAAACTGTCACTTACCGATTGCATGGAATCATTAAATATTCTTACGTGATGAAACGCCAGGAAATAGCGTATACTGTCCGTTTTTGCACTTGAAGCAGACGAAGCCGAAACAGAGACTGCCGTGTCAATAATTTTTTTAGAAATGGTCACAGAATCGTTCATTCTCACTCCAGAAAATAAAGTATCAGCCGCAATATAGGTACTGTCATTATCTCTGTAAATGATCATCACCGGTTTTCTGGTTCCTAAAAAAGAATTTTGTTTTCGATCCAGTAAAATCTGGTCACCTAATAAAATTACTTTGTTTACACTGTCTACAAGTTTACCATTTCCTTCCACTTGTACAACACCAACTTTTTCATCAAAGGCTACATTTCTTCCTGTGAGTGACCTGGTTTTATCGTGGAAAACAGGCCGGCCCGAAAAAATAGCTTCGCCGGTTTGTAAATTATAAGTGCCCGCATCGGTATCTATTACACCATCTTTGGTAACTATATGTGTTGGAGAGATAAAGTTTGCAATTTTAAATTCTGTATTATACCTAAGACTGTCAGCAGAAATATTATATTTTGGATCAACAAGTTTTACCGATTTCCGAAACATCACATCTTTTGTATCCGAATAGTAAGTTGCATCTTTACTGGTAAGTACAGTTGATCCGTTTACTACACGTCCGCCATTTATATAAGTTGCAATTCCGGTTCCTAAATTATATACCAGATCATCAGTTATTAAGGATGCTTTGCCATCCGTTAAGCGAACACTATTTTTCAGATAAGCAATTCTTTCATTCCCAACATATCTCAAATACTGGCTGTATGTATTAAGGGTATCTGCATCATTGATGTGAACATTTCCAAAAACTTCTGTAATGCCCGTTGCCATGTTAATTACAATACTATCTCCACTTAAGGTTGTGTTGCCTTGTGCTACGGATGCATTGCCAGCAAGAGTTTGTAAGGTAAAAGAATCGGAAGAGATCTGCCTGAAACTATTAGCGCCCAATATTCTTATTGTTCTGGTAGTATCGGAACCCTGTGCGTAAGTTTTGCAGTTGAAAAAAAAACTACTGATAAAAAAAAGGAATGCAAAAAAAGATGAAGTTTTTTTCCAGCCAAAAATATCATCTATAAGTTTAAAGTCTTCAATCATTCAACTTCTTTATAAGATATGGGGAGCTAACTGTATCGGGCAATGGAACCATTAAGGGGGGATTGCTGCCTTTTTTCCCGAACACAGAAATAGAAACATAACGTTTAGGATTTACGCGGATATCATCCAGCAATAAATTCATTTTGTTACTGGTAGATGCCAGGTTATTATATAGTGCAGGATCATTCAGCATTTTTCCTAAAGAGCCTTTACTACTATTTACATTGTTTATAATATTTTTCAGATTATTAACCGCTACATTGAGTGTATCCATCGTTTTTTTAAGATCAATCTGAGAAAATTTTGTAGTTGTTTTATCAAGATTTTCTACAATACTATTAATCTTTGGGTTGTTTGCGGCAAGGTTAGACGTTACCGAACTCATATTACTGAGTGTTTTTGCCAATGCACCTGTTTGGTTGTTCAGTAAAGTTTGGAGAGATGCGCTCGAGTAAGCCAGTGAGGTGGTTAGTTTATTCAGATTTTCCATGGATGCCGCAATGTTTCTTTTCGAATTTGGATCAAGCATACCATTAAAATTATCTATTAAAGTATCCAGGGAACCCACTGCTCTTTTTACTTCATATAAAACAGGATCCATTTTTTTTAATACATCATTAAAAATCCCGGCATTTGCTTCTGTAAGAATCGTGTCTTTATTTTTCAGCATTAAAGCACTGTTTCCCAATATGATCTCAATACTGGTGGTACCTATTGGATTAGGTTTAATAACTGCAATTGAATTGTTAGGAATATTAATTTCCTTGGTAATGTTGAGTACAACAGCGATACTTCTCATATCTTTCTCAGTAGTTATGGAATATACAGTACCGACCTGTAAACCATTAATAGTAATAGGATTGGAGTTGGAGAGTCCATGTACATTTCCATACAATCCTACTAAAGTAGTATTACTGGTAAAAAACTTTTTTCCTTTCAGAAAACTAAATCCCAAAATGAGGAAAGTTATGGCTACGATGGCAATCGCACCCACTTTTGTTTCATTAGATATCTTCACTATAACATTTTTTGATTAAGCACTATAACCTTGTTAAAAGCAATTGTACACTTAAAACTGGCATGAATTGTAATTAAAATTACAGAACTAACTGTAAAACAGTGGAGTTAAGCCAAAAATTGTTCCAATGAGATATCATCTTGTAATAGAAGCTTTAGAATTTTCCAGTTGATTTTTATATCGGATGACTGCTTTAGTAATAACTTCTGCAATTTCCTGCTGGCCCGTTTCACTATTTATATAACGTTCATCTTCATAATTGGTAATGAAACCGGTTTCAATTAAAATGGCAGGCATATTTGTAGCCTGTAATACCCATATTCCAACCTGGCGCTGGTTTACACCTAAGGTAGGTCGCCCGGTTTTATCCACTTCTTCTATAACCATCGTGGCCATTCGGTCACTTTTTTCCTGGTATCTTTTTGCATATACCTGTGCAATGGCACGGCCTTCGGGTGTATCAAAATGAATATTGTTGAAAGAGGAGTCCTGGCCTGTCTCAATTTCAAAATCGCCTTCTTCTTTCATGATTGCTTTCAACTTATCACTCGTTTTATGCGGAGCAAATATCCAAACACTCGTGCCAACAGCTTTTGATGGTATTTTATAATATTCAAATACAGGTTCCTCCACATGATAAGGCGTACTTTTCTTTTTCTTCTTTCTTCCTTTTCCGGTATATGAAATTTTATACCTGGTTACCATTTTAGTTCCTATTTGCCTACGACCCGTTTGAAGGTTCCTTGCATCTGCATGAATGCACAAAAATAAATCACCTTTGGCTTCGTTGGCAATTTTAGCTTTCTCTTTTGGGCTTTGATAAATATCAGAAGTACGGGTTGGAATAATATTTAAGCCAGGTAATTGTTTTTTTAATTCTGTTATAAGTTTTAATGAAATGGCAAGCGTTACATCTTTTTCTTTGGAACGAAGGGAATTTTCATATTGACCAATTGCGCCGTTATCACTTCCGCCATGCCCGGCATCCACAATGATAGTTTTTAATTGTCTTCCGGGTTGAGCGAACGCGGCAAAAGATAGGATGAGCAAAAACAAAATGAATGGCAAGCATTTGTTCTTCAACATGGTTATTCAGATTTAGTAGGGGTATTATTGTAAAATTATTCACAGATACAATAAACCAATTATGGTTACTTTTGCTTTAACACTGCAATGAACCACGATTACAAAGGTAATGTAAAATTAATATCACGACTGTTTGCTATGTGCGTAATGATATTGTTAACATTACATTTGGATGCACAGGTAAAAAAGCCTCCGGCAACAAACAACAATCCCGTAATAATTGATTCAGATTCTTCCCGAAATGAAATTTTAAACGACACAACTAAAAAAATTTCAACAACAGTTTCTATTGATACTTTCATCTATAAGTCTTCAAAAAATGAATTGGATGCTCCAATAAATTATCATGCGGATGATTCTATGGTGATTGATGTTCCCGCAAAAAAAATGTACCTGTACGGCAAAACTTCCAAAATTGAATATATAGACAATACGCTTACTGCACCGCAGATTCAATTTGACCAGCAAACAAATCTTGTTTCTGCATTTCTAACAAAAGACAGCAATGGAAAAGTAATTGCATATCCAACATTTACGCAGGGAGATTTTAAATCTAAAATGGATTCCATTCAATTCAGTCCTAAAACACTGAAGGGAATTACAAAAGGTACTTATACACAGCAAGGTGAAATGTTTGTGTATGGCGAAAAGATAAAAAAAATATCCAATGATGTTTTTTATGCCTTCAGAAGCCGGTTCACCACCTGTAACCTGGATACACCACATTTTGCTTTTGTAAGTAAAAGGATAAAACTCGTAAACCAGAAAATGGCTTATTCCGGAATGGTGCATCCTGAATTTGAAGGCGTACCCGTTCCCATTTATCTGCCGTTTGGAATTTATCCTTTACAGCAGGGAAGGCATTCGGGTTTACTGGCTCCTTCTTTTGCAGCCAGCCAACAATTGGGAATTTCGCTTGAGAATCTTGGCTATTATAAAATATTAA
>JBKJSZ010000256.1:0-3306 GCA_046593675.1 Ferruginibacter sp. | reverse complement strand
TATAAATGAACAAACCTGGAAAAATATTTCCAAAAACTTCACCACAAGGATGACAGATTCTGTGATACTTAATTCCGTGAAAAAATTGCCACCTGAAATTTTAGTGATCAACGATGGTAAAATTGAAAAGCGATTAATGAGCAGAAGAGATAAGTTGGAAAAAAAATCCTTTTCCTATTATAAATTTCTTTCCAGAAAAGTAAATGTGGTGGGTTCCAATGAAGATGAATATTTTCATTTTTCCAATGATCCGGCCGGTTTACATTTGAAAGTATATCATAAAGAAAAAGGGATGGATTCATCTACAGTTATGTATGATAGAATTTTCACCTCAAAGTATACAAAAGAGTTAAGGATTTATGGTTTGAATGGAGATGATAAAATTGAAATTGACCCGGATGTTTCGCAACATATCAAATTAAGATTGATTGGCGGAAAGGGAAAAGATACTTTTGACCTGAAAGGTAATATCCGCAGTTTTGTGTATGATCAAAGAAATGAGCGTAATGTATTATTACATACACGAAAAATGAATAATGAGCTAAGCAATTCTCCTTTGGTTAACAATTATGAAAGAACAGGTTTTAAATATAATCAGTTCGTATTTCCTGCTATAAAAGTTGGGTTTAACCCAGAAGATAAATTATTCGCAGGCATTGGTTTTAACTGGACAACACATGCATTCCGTAAAGAACCTTATGCAACCAATCAACGGTTTACTGCCTTATATGCTTTTAGCAAAGGAGCATACCAATTACGTTATGACGGTATTTTTAATAGCATCATTTCAAAAGAAGATGTTGTGGTTAAACTTGATATTGTAAACCCAACGCTCGATAACTTTTTCGGATATGGAAATGAAACAGCTTTTGATAAATCATTGCGTCCGGAATATTACCGAGTAAGATATAAACGTTTTGATGCCGATCTTTTGATACGTAAACGATTTAATAACATTTTTAGTTTTTCTGCAGGACCAACCTATTATCAATACTGGTCTGATTACAATGATAATAAACAAAGAATTTTGAGCAATCCGGTTTTGATCGGACAGGATTCCGCTAATGTTTATTCTGAGAAGAAATATCTTGGAGGAAAAGCAATTTTTGATATCAATTATCTTAATAGTGACAGATACCCAACGCGAGGGATCTCATGGCTTACTGAATTCACCGCATTAAGAGGATTTAACGACAATACGCATGCGTTAACTAAACTCACATCAGATTTAACAGTGTATGCCAGTATTACTGATCCTTCGAGAGTATATGCTGTTTTCCGTTTGGGAGGCGGACATATTTTCAGTAAAAATTATGAATATTTTCAGGCATTAACTTTAGGTGCAAATAATTATATGCGGGGTTTTCGTAAAAACAGGTTTACAGGATCTTCATTGGCATACGGGAGTACTGAATTAAGATTTAAACTATTTAAATCAAAATCATACATTCTTCCAGGTGATTTTGGAGTTTTGGGTTTTTATGACCTGGGACGTGTTTGGTTAACGGGAGAGAAATCAAAAAAATGGCACAGCAGTTATGGTGGTGGGTTTTACATAGTGCCTTACAATTATATGCTGGTTTCCGCAACTATCGGTTTATCCGATGAAGACAAACTTTTCAATTTTACACTAGGTACAAGATTCAACTTAACATTTGGTTCATGGAACAAGTAAATTTATATAAAAAGGCTGAGCAGTATGTTTCTAAATTATTTCATGAAAATGAAAATCTGAAACTGACCTATCATAATATTGATCACACAAAATATGTGGTAGAGAAAGCAAGTGAGATATCCGGACATTATCAATTGGGAGAAAGAGAGATATCCGGACATTATCAATTGGGAGAAAGAGAGATGCTTACAATATACCTTGCCTCCTGGTTTCACGATATTGGATACTTGTTCGGGCCTTCTGAGGGACATGAAGAAAAAGGTGTGGAAATACTTGGAAATTTTTTAAAAAAGTATCAGGTAGAAGAAGGTCTGGAAGCAGAAATAGCTTCCTGTATAAGAGCTACTAGAGAGCCTAGAAATCCTCAAAATATTTGTGAAGAAATTCTTTGTGATGCCGATACTTATAATTTAGGAACAAAAGATTTTGCAGTCAGCAATAAATTGGTATTTAAAGAAATGCAATTTCTAAAAGGCGTTGTTACAAAAGATGAATTTGATGCTGCTACCTATAAAATGATGGAGTCGCATACATTTTATACTTCTTATTGTCAGGATGCCTTAACAAAACGAAAGCAAAAAAATATGAAAAAACTTGAAAAAAATATCGTACGTGCAGATGAGAAAGAAGGGCCGCAGATAGATGAGAAACAAGGAACAACAAAAGGTATGCAGACTATGTTGAGGCTAACATCTTCTAATCATATCAATCTCAGTGATATGGCGGATAGTAAAGCCAATATCCTTATTTCTGTAAATGCAATCATTATTTCGGTTATTCTTTCGGTGTTATTGCGGAGGTTGCAAACAGATGCTTATCTGATGATACCCACCATTATATTTCTGTTAGCATCGTTAACAACAATCGTCATCGCTATTCTAGCTACAAGGCCTAAAATAAGCCTGGGAACGTTTAATGATGATGATGTAATTAATAAAAAAACGAACTTATTATTCTTCGGTAATTTTCATAGAGTACCGCAGGAAAAATATGAAAAATCGATGCGTACCATGATGAACGATCCGGATTATTTATATTCCTCCATTATCCAGGATATTTATCATTTAGGTGTAGTGCTCGGAAAAAAATATAAGCTGATCCGTTTGGCCTACAATGTTTTTATGGCGGGAATTATTATTTCTGTGATTGCATTTGCAATAGCCGCAGCCTTTCATGGCGAACCGTCAGCAACTACTGTTACAACTAATAGTTCCGGATCACCTTTTTAAAATGATTTATGTTATATAACCGGGATTTGAGCTGGCTGGGATTTAATCAACTGGTTTTAAATCAGGCGGAGAGAAATGAAATTCCTTTGTTTGAACGAATGCGTTTTCTAGCGATATTTTCTTCTAATCTGGATGAATTTTTCAGAGTGCGTTATCCGGCTATTGTTGCCTTTTCTAAATTGGATAAAAAAACTATCCGTAAAGAAATTCTTATTGATGAAAATGAACTTGCAGATAAAATTCAATTAACGATCAAAATCCAATTACAACAATTCGGTAAAATATTAAATGAAACTATTATTCCTGAATTAAACCAAAATAATATTTATTTCTATTACAATGAAAAGATAGGTGGAGAGCACATCAGGGAAGTAAAAGAAATATTTTTAACGCAGGTGTTGT
>JBKJSZ010000217.1:0-2552 GCA_046593675.1 Ferruginibacter sp. | reverse complement strand
ATTGATGGAGATGAATTTCCTTTCTTTTCACAATTCAATAAGGTGGATGCTATCAAACATGTGATAATTGTTTATAAAGATCACATACCGGTAGGTTGCGGTTCCTTTAAAATATTTATGGAAGGTATTGCCGAAGTTAAGCGAATGTATGTTTCAGAAAACAATCGCGGAAATGGAACAGCTGCAATTATTTTAAAACAACTGGAAATCTGGGCAAAAGAGTCAGGGTTTAAAGAATGTATATTGGACACCGGAAAAAAGATGAAACCCGCAGTTCGTTTCTATCAGAAAAACGGATACCAGGTTATAAATAATTTCGGACCTTATTTGGGTGTAGAAAGCAGTATTTGTTTTTCAAAAAAGTTATAGAAATTTATCAGCTGAATAGTTGCCTGAAAAATTATGAGTTACATTATTTAACTTTATTAACAAAAAGATATTTGAATTACAATACCTTTCATCGTATAACCAAACCTTGTATGATGAAATCCATTCTGTTGATTACATCCGTAATTATTATCTCCGCCTGTAATTCAAGAAAAGATAAAAAGCATCTGACTACAACTGCTGAAATAGCAGTTAATAATAAATCTCCTTTACCAGATGCAAATGTTCCCTTTGTAGATTATAGTTTGGAAGCGGAGAGAGGCGATACCATTGTACATAGTTCAGGTTCTGTTTTAATATTTCCTAAAAATTCAATTGTTGATGCAAGTGGAAAACCTGTTATTGGAAAAGTTGATCTTCAATACCGTGAATTTTCTAATCCTTTAGATATATATGTTTCCGGAATACCGATGAATTTCGATTCTGCCGGTAAGAAATATCTTTTTGAATCCGCTGCCATGTGTGAAATACTTGCTACGAAAAACGGCGTTCCGGTATTTATAAATAAAAATATACAACCGCAAATCAATCTTGTCTCTAAATCAGCTCGTACTGATTTTAATCTTTATTATTACGACAGCACTACCCAACAATGGCAAAATAAAGGTAAAGATGAAGTATGCGATTTTAAAAATATAAAAAATATTGCAACAGATTCCGCAACAAACACAACTTTTATTCCACCGTTGCAACCTAAAAAACCTGAGAACAATTTGCCCATCATCAACATAAAAATTGAGACCGGTTCAGTGCCGGAATTATCAATATACGACAACACGAAATTTCAAATTGATAAATCAGAAAGGAATTTTAATCAAACAGATGCCGGGGAGCAATAAGAAGATATTAATTTGATCAAAACAAAAACAAAAGGCTTGTATGAATTGACATTTCAAAATAAAACAAAGTCGGTGGCATATAAAGTAAGGCCTGTATTTGAAGGAGAAGATTATAATAAAGCTTTTAAGCGGTTCAAAGAAAATAACAGGCGTTATACACAGGCGTTTTTATTAAGAAAAAAAGAAAATCTTGCTATAGAAAAAGTTAATAAAATTCAAACTGCAAAAAATGATTTGATTGATAAACATAACGATGCCACCATTGCCAAAAATAAAATTGCCCAGGCTAATTATGAAAAGTTTCAGCAGATCTATGCAAATGAATTATCAGCACAGAATAATATACTTTCCAACTATGTGATCCGTACATTTAATATAAACGGATTCGGGAAATGGAATTGCGATGTGCCTATTCAGCCATTTATTACCATTCCGATTTCTTTAAAATTTAAAGATGAAAAGGGAAATGCAATTGAGTTAAATGATCCTTATGTTGTTTATGAAAACCTAAATACTATATTTCCTTGTAGCAATCAAACATTAAATTATTCAGCAGATAAAGCGTCCATGATCTGGGGTGTTGCAAAAGGCGAATTTTATTATTTCACCTATGTAGATTTTAAGAATGCCGGCTTCAGTGCGCAAACGAAAGAGCAGGATATTATAATGCATAATTATTTTGAAAACCCAATGAGTTATAAAAAAATTCAACAACTTGTAGGCCTTAACTGATACGGTTATTTTTTTGAGAGATGAATTTAATTTATTAAAGTATTGAAGTAGAATATAAAAGGGAAATGCCAGATTCCTGCAATGCGTACAAGTGTGCGACGCCAATGAAGATGATAGAAAATAAAATGCCGGGTACAAAAAAATCCCGCTTCAAAAGGAGCGGGATTTTTATTATTAATTTGAAAAAATTAGTAACGGTACATCTCAGATTTGAAAGGACCTTCTTTGCTGATGCCCAGATATTCAGACTGCTCGGTAGTAAGAATATCTAATTCAACTCCAATTTTAGAAAGATGTAAACGCGCAACTTTCTCATCTAAATGTTTTGGTAAAACGTAGACTTTGTTTTCGTATTTATCTGTATTTAACCAAAGTTCCAATTGTGCTAAAGTTTGGTTTGTGAATGAATTACTCATTACAAAACTTGGGTGACCTGTTGCACAACCTAAGTTAACCAAACGACCTTCAGCGAGGATGATGACATCTTTACCTTCAATATTGTATAAATCAACCTGAGGTTTGATGGTATTTTTTGTGTTACCGTAATTATCATTTAACCAGGCAATATCTATTTCAATATCAAAGTGGCCAATA
>JBKJSZ010000213.1:0-3630 GCA_046593675.1 Ferruginibacter sp. | reverse complement strand
AATGAATGAGGCGGATGGCGGATTTAAAAGACCTACTGATGAAGTAAGAAGTGGAAGTGGTACCAGTGACAGAACACGAACAAGAAAACCGATTGAACGCAAACGTTATTAATCGATAACAGATACATTTAAAAACCGTAGATGATCCATGATCGCTACGGTTTTTTTATGTGTCAAGTTTTACAAAAGGCAAAAGTGAAAACCTAAAACTTATAACTCAACACTCATCACTTATAACTCAACATTCTAACCCAGTTCAATCAAAGTGATCTCAGGTAAAATCCCAACTCTTCCCGGATAGCCAATAAAACCAAAACCACGGTTCACATATAATTTTTGATTATTATTTTCATAGAGACCAGCCCATTGTTTATACATATATTGTACAGGGCTCCATTTTATACCGGGCAACTCTACACCGAATTGCATACCATGTGTATGTCCGCTTAACATCAGTTGTACATCTGAATATTTTTTTTGAACTTCTGCTTCCCAATGGCTTGGATCATGGCTCATTAAAATTTTGAAAGGATATTTCTCAGACCCTGCATAAGCTTCCTGCATTTTACCATACTTTGGAAAATTGCCTTTTGCACTCCAGTTTTCAATTCCTATTAAAGCTATTTCATGACCCTCTTTTTGGATAGCTACGTGTTCATTCATCAATAAGCGCCAACCAAGATCGGCATGTACTTTTTTTAAATTTTCAAGATTCTGTTCTTTACTTATCCCGTCAATCGGCCATTTAGCATAATCTCCATAATCATGATTACCGAAAGTGGAATACACACCTAAAGGAGCTTTCAGTTGCTGAAAAACATCCATGTAATTTTCCATTTCTGAAGCACGATCGTTAACCAGATCGCCAGTAAATAAAATAATATCCGGTTTAGCATCTAATATCATTTGTACACCATGCATTACTGCTTTTTTATTCATAAAACTTCCACTGTGAATATCACTTATATGGATCAACTTTAAATTTTTGAAAGATGCCGGCAATTCTTCAAAAGTTAATTTTACTTTATTAAGGTGGTATCGGTATTTGTTGGAAAATCCATATAATAAACTTCCAAACAAAGTACTGCCTGCGGCAATGCTAACCCAGCTTAAAAAAACTGAACGGCTGATACCTCCTCCAGATAAATTTTCTCCTTCCGTTTTTTCAAAAAAAGTTTTTCCGGCTAACCACTGTATCCCTCTTCGCAGATCATCCGCCACTAAAAAAATCAACATCACCATTTTTGCCAGAAATAATCCTATGATCGTAGCAAATAAATACGTCCTGAATTTTTTACCAAGCACCTGTTGTTCTGTAAAAACAAAAAGAAAAAATCCAATAATAGCCAGTACCGTAACTGACCAGTAAATAGTATATACGATCGCTTTTGTACGGGGAGAACTTTCCTGCACCACTGTTTTCACTGCCTGAAAAATATACGTATCCAGCAATAACATAACAATAGTAAAAATGAAAACGCCTAATGGTGAACGCATAAAGAAGTTTGAACTAAAAATTTAAAAATTCTTCCAGTTGATTATCGATGGCTTTCAAAGCATTGATGTCTGTAAATGAATGATCGTCCATTAAAGTATTGATCACACTGATAGGTAAACGATTGGGATGTACAAGCATTTTCATGTGTAATAAAGAGCCGGTCAAATGCTCCATGCCACGAAGGTTTCCGGCTCTTCCTGTAGAAATTCCGGTAAGCAATACTTTTTTATGCCACCAACATCTTGCAACATCACTGTTGTCTATCATCAATTTTAAAATGCCGGGATAAGAGCCGTTGTATTCCGGGCTGATTATGATAAATTTTTCTGCCGGCACCAATAATTCCTGTTCAATGTAGGAAAACTGCTCGTTACGTTCCGTTAGATTTACATCATCTAGATATAAAATATCAACATCTACTTGTTTTTCTTTTAATAATCTTTGATATTCTGCTGCAACTTTCCGTGTTACATTATCTTTTCTGTTTGTTCCGGAGATGATCGTGATCATTAAAATTATTTGCTCTTACTACAAGTAAGAAAGGAGTTTGTTTTCCAATTTTATACCGAATTAGTACTTTTGCCAAGATGGCACTTTTTTAAACTAGGAGGAAGTTCTGAAAGTTTCAAAAATGATTCACACTGATAAGGTTATCGGCGTACAATACGATACTTTTGATGTATATTAATTGTTCCTTAAACAGAAATGGAATTCCCGTTATAAAATGCCGGAAAACCATTACAAACCGAAAACCATATCCAAATAAAATCACATCAGTAAGAATGGCAAGAATTATAGGAATCGCGAATCAGAAAGGTGGTGTAGGAAAAACAACAACTGCCATTAACCTGGCTGCCAGTTTCGCCATTTTAGAATACAGGACGCTTTTGGTGGATGCAGATCCACAGGCAAACAGCACAACAGGTGTAGGTTTTGACCTGCATAATGTTACCCGAAGTTTGTACGATTGTATGGTGAATGAGGCGATTGCAACGGATGTGATTTTAAAGACGGAAGTTCCCTATCTTGATCTAATACCCAGTCATATTGATCTGGTAGGTGCGGAAATTGAAATGATCAATCATCCCAACCGTGAAAGTGTGCTCAAACAAATACTGGAACCCTTAAGAGAGGATTATGATTTTATAGTGATCGATTGCTCTCCGTCTCTCGGACTTATTACTGTGAATGCGTTAACTGCAGCAGATAGCGTAGTGGTACCGGTACAAACAGAATTTTTTGCTCTCGAAGGTTTAGGGAAATTATTGAACACGGTAAAAATTGTACAAAACCGTTTGAATACACAATTGAAAATTGAAGGTATTTTAATGACGATGTACGATGGACGTTTACGTCTCTGCAATCAGGTAGTAAGTGAAGTGAGAAAACATTTTGAGGATATGGTGTTCAACAGCATTATTCACCGAAATACCCGGTTAAGCGAAGCACCAAGTTTTGGCAAGCCCGTAATTTTATATGATTCCGATAGCAAAGGCGCCATTAATTATCTCAACCTTGCCAAAGAAATTCTGCAAAAAAATAATCTTACAAAAATAAATCAGGCTGATAAAGTTTTAGAATAGATGTGCAACTGTTTTATATTTTCAGTCTATAATTTACTACCATGAATGCTCCTAATAAAAAAGATGCTTTAGGCAAAGGAATCCGCAGTTTATTACAAAATATTGATGCAGACCTTAAAACAACATCTGGCCAGTTGAAACAGGAAGTTTTTGAAAAAAACACCCATTCGCTACGTATTCCAACAGAAGATATCATTACGAATCCTGATCAGCCAAGAAAAGATTTTGATGAAATGGCATTAAGTGAATTAGCGGCATCTATCAAAATGCATAACCTAATTCAACCGCTTACCGTTTCTCTTTTATCTAATGGAAAATATAAACTGATTGCGGGTGAAAGAAGATTGCGTGCTGCTAAAATTGCCGGCTTAAAAGATGTTCCAGTATTTGTAAGAGAGATGAAAGACAGTACCGTACTCGAACTGGCATTACTGGAAAACTTACAAAGAGAAAATCTTAATGCAATTGAAATTGCACTCAGCTATAAAAGATTGATGGCTGCTCTGGATTATACACAGCAACAGGTGGCGGAAAGAATGGGAAAAGAAA
>JBKJSZ010000174.1:0-10148 GCA_046593675.1 Ferruginibacter sp. | reverse complement strand
ACTGATTTCTTCTGCCATTAAACAGTTGTTTTTTCTAATGTAATTTCTTCCGGCACATAAAGTTTTTGATTGTGATATAATCCCATTAAAAACTTTATGTGCCGGAAGAAATTACATTAGAAAAAACAACTGTTTAATGGCAGAAGAAATCAGTATATACAGCAATAGGTGCTGGATAAATAATGCACTCATTCCCGCAACCATAACATACATCCATGGTAAAATTATAGCTGTGGATAAAATCAAACTTCCTGCTGCTATTGATTTTGGAGATGATGTGATAATGCCGGGCGTTATTGATGCGCATGTTCATGTAAATGAACCCGGAAGAACTGAATGGGAAGGTTTCCATACGGCAACCATCTCTGCTGCTGCAGGAGGAATAACCACCATTATTGATATGCCTTTAAATGCAACACCTGTAACAACCACCGTAGATGCATTGAAGAAAAAAATGAAAAGTTCCGAAAACCAGTTACACGTGAACTGTGGTTTTTATGGTGGATTAATTCCAAATCATAAAAATGAATTAGAACTTTTATTAAAGGAAGGAATTTTAGGTGTAAAATGTTTTTTGTTGCATTCCGGAATTGATGAATTTCCGAATGTTACTTATGAAGATATAAAAGACGTAATGCCTTCAATCGCTGCAGCCTCTGTTCCTTTGCTTGCGCATTGTGAGTTGGAAACCGTTGCACCGGCATCTGTTTTTGAAAATCATTCTGACTACCGGCAATATTTGGCAAGCAGGCCTAAGCAATGGGAAAATGACGCGGTAAATTTGATGATAGGCATAGCAGAAGAATTTGATGCAGCCATTCACATTGTGCATGTTTCCTCCGCAGAAACGCTACCGGCAATTCAATCAGCAAAAAACAAAGGCTTGAAGTTAACGGCAGAAACCTGTCCGCAATACATTTACTTTTCTTCTGAAGAAATTCCAGATCATAATACTTTATATAAATGTGCTCCACCCATCAGAGAGAAAATTAATAATGATCAATTAAAAACGGCATTGAAAAATGGCATCTTAGATTTTATTGCCAGCGATCATTCTCCTGCACCACCGGAAATTAAATTAACCGATACCGGTGATCTTAAAAACGCATGGGGTGGAATTGCAGGTTTGCAATTTTTATTGCCTGCTTCATGGTCTGCTATGAAAGATACCATGACGATTGAAGAATTTATTCCATTGCTAACTGCACATCCTGCAAAATTTCTGGATGTAACGCATAAGAAAGGAAAAATAGAGTTAGGACTTGATGCGGATTTTGTGATATGGTCGCCTGAAGAAAAATATGTGGTGGAAGAGAAAGATATTTTACACCGGCATACACAAAGTCCATACGTTGGTAAGGAAATGTATGGAAAAATCAAAACAACAATTGTGAACGGAACAATTGTTTTTACAGAAAATAAGATCATTCAAAAAAACGCTGGAAAATGGCTACTCCGACAGTAAAGGAAACAATTAAAACGGCTCCTTCATTCACTAAAAAATTAGATCTTGCTGCTGAAAAACTCGGCGGGAAAGTTTTATATGCTACAGATGATTTCTTCGCAGAAAAAGAAAACTTAATTAAGGCAGGACGTGGAATTTTTATTACTGATAAATATACAGACCGTGGAAAATGGATGGATGGATGGGAGAGCAGAAGAAAAAGAACCGAAGGTCACGACTGGTGTATCGTTCAACTGGCTGCACCGGGTAGAATTACCGGATTTGATATAGATACCAATTTCTTTTTAGGGAATCATCCACCACATGCTTCAATAGAAGCGGTTTTAATAGATGATATTTCTGCTATTAAAGATTGGGATAAAGATGTTGAATGGAAAGAAATTCTTTCTAAAAGTCATCTCGATGCGGGTAGTCAGAATTTTTATGAAAGCAACAGCCATGATGTGTATTCACATATCCGTTTACATATTTATCCGGATGGTGGTGTTGCCCGATTAAGGTTGTATGGGGATGTAGAAAAAGATTGGACCGCTGTTGATGATAATGATCTTATTGATCTTGCTTATGCACTCAACGGCGGCAAGGCCATAGCGTGTAACGATATGTTTTTCAGCGCTATGGATAATCTCATAATGCCTGACCGCGGAGCCAATATGGGAGACGGCTGGGAAACAAAAAGAAATCGTACACCGGGCAATCGTGATTGGGTAATTATCAAACTCGGACATCCGGGAATAATTGAAAAAGTAATTGTAGACACCTGTCATTTTAAAGGAAATTATCCTGATCGTTGTTCGATAGAAGGTTGTATGTCGAAAGATGATGATGATGTACTCAATGAAAAAGTTGAATGGCAAAACATTTTGCCCGAACAGAAATTATCCGCCGATCTTGAACATGAATATACAAATCAGGTAAAAAAAATTTCATGTTCACATATTCAGTTGAATATTTTTCCTGATGGTGGCATCAGCAGGTTAAGGCTCATAGGTAAGAAACTTTCAGTATGTTAGCAGGGATTTTATTTTCAGTTTTATTGATCATACTTATCATGATAGTAGTAATGACTTACTATCTGAATGCATTAAAGCAAGAAGCCGATCATGCAGAAACGGAAAAACAGGATGAACAGGCGGAGAGAATTGGAAATAGCCAGAATTTTATTTATGCTGCATTAATCCTCACCGCTGTTTTAATGGTGATGGTTTTATACCTGCAATTGAAAGGAACAGTCTGGGAAGGGCATTTAATGGAATGGCTAAACATTGTTGTCAGGTTAATGCACATTACATTCGGAATTGCATGGATAGGTGCTTCTTTTTATTTTGTGTTTTTAGAAAATGCATTAAACAGAACTAAAGATGTTCGGGATGAACTGGCAGGAAATTTATGGGCTGTTCACGGTGGCGGATTTTATTACCTGGAAAAATATAAGGTGGCACCTCAAACCATTCCACGGCATTTGCACTGGTTCAAATATGAAGCTTACTTCACCTGGTTAACCGGATTTTCCTTATTATTTGTAGTGTATTATTTCAATGCAGGCGCTATGCTCATTGATAAAAATATTTTGAACATTACACCATTTGCAGGAATAGGAATTGGTATTGGTTCATTTATTATCTCCTGGATTTTATACGACCTGCTTTGCAAATCTACATTAAGTAAAAACAAACCGTTATTTACGCTGTTAGGAATAATCATAACCATAGGATTTGCCTATTTTTATTCTAAGGTTTTTACAAGTCGTGCTGCATATATTCATTTTGGTGCCATGTTGGGAAGCATCATGGTCGCCAATGTTTTTTTTGTAATTATCCCTTCCCAAAAAGCGATGGTGAAAGCAGCAAAAGAAGGAAAATCTTTAGATCCGCAGTTAGGAAAAAATGCCGGTTTACGTTCTTTGCATAACAATTATTTTACGCTGCCGGTTTTGTTTGTAATGATCAGCAATCATTTCCCGAGTACATTTGGAAATCAGTATCCGTGGCTGATTTTATCAGTGATTACAATTGGTACCGCAGGTGTAAAACATTATTTAAATCTGAAAGAAAAAGGACAGTTGTCGGTATGGGTTTTACCGGTTTCTGTAATTATTTTATTGGCTGCTGCTTTTATGACGGCTCCGTCCAAACCGGGATCGTGTAATACTGAAATCAGTTTTTCAGAAGTGAATGCCATCATTCAAAACAGGTGTGTGCAATGCCACTCCTCTAAACCAACGGATGATGTATATACCGCTCCACCAAATGGTGTGATGTATGATACGCCTGCAGATATAGCGAAATTAAAAGACAAGATCATGCAACGGGTAGTGGTTACTAAAACAATGCCTCAGAATAATAAAACAAATATGACGGATAAAGAAAGGGATATCATTCGTTGCTGGATAGACCAGGGCGCATCTTTAAAATAGAAACATGAAATTAACCGAATTTAATATTTTACCTGTTCATGAAAGAGCTACCCAATTATCCGTATGCTGTGGTAGCGAAAAATGGCAAAAAACAGTTGCAGAATCAGCACCGTTCGATTCTTTGTCAGCAATGGCTAACGTTGCGGAGAATGTATGGTACACGGAATGTTATGAGGCCGAATGGCTCGAGGCATTTCGCCATCATCCTAAAATAGGAGATGTGCAATCTTTGAAAGAAAAATTTGCCTTAACACAACATCTTGCCTCCAATGAACAGCAATCGGTAAGTACGGCATCAGATGAAATTATTCAGGCTTTAGCGGATGCAAATACGGCTTATGAAACTAAATTCGGATTTATATTTATCGTTTGTGCAACCGGCAAGTCTGCAGAAGAAATGTTGCGTTTGTTGAAGGACCGTTTGCGGAATACTTATTTCGAAGAATTGAACATTGCTATGGGTGAACAACATAAAATAACTTTGCTTCGGTTACAAAAATTATTCAGTGATGAGCCATTACAATTGAAACCGGGACATATCACCACCCATATCCTGGATACATCAATAGGCAAACCCGGAAAAAATATTACTATACAGTTAAAAAGGCCGTATGAAAACGGCTGGCAGATTATTGCACAGGGCGTAACAAATGCAGATGGCAGAATTCCAGATCTGTTACCCGCAGGAAGATGCATTGCACCCGGAAATTATAAAATGGTATTTGATACCGCCTCTTATTTTTTATTGCAAAAGATACAGGGATTTTATCCGGAAGTAGAAATACAGTTTACAGTTTTCGACAACAGTCATTATCACGTTCCATTATTAATTAATCCATTTGGATATTCAACCTATAGAGGAAGTTAAAATATACATTATGAGTTCAACCATTCCGTCAAAAAAAAGAAAACAGCTTTTTGATAAATTAAAGAAAGCGAATACTTCATTTCAAAAAACATATCCCGGTGATAAACCAGACAGGCAAGCCGTACATACCGTATATGGCGGAGCTAATCTTTTTAAAAGTGATTCAGCAAAGTTGTTGGGTAATCGTGCCCTGGAATCTTTTCAAACTTACGCGCCAGATGTTATAACTTTCGGAAAGATCTTTGGTTTGGAGGGCTTTGAAAAATTGCACGATGGCACATCAGTATATCAATACGAAAATTTATCTGCAGCCGATAGAAAAGAACATCCGCTTCATTTAAGTTATGAAGTATTTAATAAAGTAAAACGGAAGTTAGAAAAAGAAGCCATTGAAGATTTCAGAATTGATTTTGAAGATGGATATGGTAACAGGAGTAATGAAGAAGAAGATGAAACAGCAAAATTTGCGGCCAAAGAAGTAGCGGCAGGCCTTGCTGCAGGAACACTTCCTCCTTTCATAGGCATTCGTATCAAACCTTTTACTGAAGAAATGAAAGAGCGTGGATTGAGAACACTTGATCTTTTTGTTTCCACTTTAGTGAAAGAATCAAAGGGAAAATTACCAGACAATTTTGTAGTAATGCTTCCGAAAGTTACTATTCCTGAACAGGTAAGCACACTTGTACATTTCTTTGAGATTTTGGAAGATGAACTTGATATGGAAGAAGGCGCTTTAAAAATGGAGATGATGGTGGAAACCACACAGGCCATTATGGACATTGATGGAACCAATCCTTTATTCCGTTTTGTTAAGGCAAGTAAAGGACGTTGTATAGCTATGCATTTTGGTACGTATGATTACACTGCTTCTTGCAGCATCACCGCACGTTACCAGGAAATGGATCATCCTGTTTGTGATTTTGCGCATCACGTTACTAAAGTTGCCTTAGCGCATACTGGCATCTGGTTAAGTGATGGCGCCACCAACACAATGCCTATAGGTCCGAATCGTGGTGATAATATGACAGAAACTGAATTGCAGGAAAATCGTGATGTGGTACATCGTGCCTGGAGAAAAGGTTATAGTCATATCCGTCATTCCCTTTGGAATGGTTTCTATCAGGGTTGGGATCTCAATCCTGCGCAATTACCTATGCGTTATACCGCAGTGTTTGCATTTTTCCTGGAAAGCTATGCAGATGCTGTTGAACGATTAAAAACGTTTGTAGAGAAAGCTGCCCGAGCCACTTTAATTGGTGATGTTTTTGATGATGCCGCAACCGGACAAGGTTTATTGAATTATTTTCTGCGTGCTTTAAATAGTGGTGCCATTACAGAAGAAGAAGTGTTGGTAACAGGATTAACGTTAGAGGAAATAAGAGGAAGATCTTTTAAAAAAATATTAGAGAACAGGGCAAAGTAATGGATACATGGCAATTTATATTGCAAAAATTTGTGCAGGAGGATAGCATTATTCTCCTGTATGTTTTACAAAGCAATGGTAGTTCTCCGGGACGGCAGGGTTTTAAAATGGCCGTAAGTTCTGATGGCGATATTTTTGGAACAATTGGTGGCGGTATTATGGAACATAAGTTTGTGGAATTATCGCATGCTTTATTGAAGGGCCATAAAATTGAAAATGAGGTCTTATATCATCAGGTGCATGATATGGTGAGCAAAAACAGGAGCGGAATGATTTGCTCCGGTGATCAGACATTATTTGTGTACCGGATTCAATCACATGACATCAACGAAATTCAACTTCTGATTTCATCGTTACAAAAAGGGAACAACGGATTATTACAGTTAACATTGGAGGGAATAAAATTTGTGGATGTGGTTCCTGAATTTGATTTCAGCTTTGTTAAACAGGAAAATAATTTCTGCTATGAAGAAAAAACTGGTTACAAAAATATTCTGCATATCATCGGAGGAGGTCATTGTTCACTGGCTTTGAGCAGGTTGATGCGTCGGATGGATTTCCACATTTCTGTATATGATGAAAGGGAAGGTCTGAATACCATATCAGCAAATTTATATGCACACAACATACAAATCATTTCATCTTATTCTGAACTCTCCACCTTAATTGAAGAAGGCAAAAATGTATATGTTGCCATCATGACTTTCGGTTATCGTACGGATGATACAGCCGTTCGTGCTTTGGTGAACAAGAAATTTAAGTATATCGGGTTGCTGGGAAGTAAGAATAAAATTAAAAAAATGTTTGAACAGTATGAAGCTGAAAATATGAATGCAGAATGGCTGAACAGCATTCATTCACCCATTGGAATTTCTATAAAAAGTGAAACGGTGGAAGAAATCGCCATAAGTATTGCCGCAGAGATCATCAGCCTCAAAAACGTAAATCAATAACTTGTTTTATCTTCTTTGTTTTTCCATTCCTGAAAAATTTTCAACGCCTCCTCTCTTCCTAAACATTTAATTGGAATTTTCCGCATTTCAACGTCGGCTTTCATTTCATCATAAATCATCGAGTCATCAAAACCTATGTCTGCTGCATCCTGTCTGTTGTTAGCAAAATAAATTAACTTAGGTCTTGCCCAGTAAATAGCGCCCAGGCACATCGGGCAGGGTTCGCAACTGGTATAAATTTCACAATCTTCCAGTTGAAAACTATTTAGATTTTTACAGGCATCTCTTATAGCTACAACTTCTGCATGTGCCGTGGGATCATTCGTAGATGTTACTTTATTATTTCCTCTTCCAATTATTTCCTCTCCTTTAACTACAATACAACCAAAAGGACCGCCATCATTATTTCTGATACCGTTTTGAGATAAGGCAATAGCCTCCAGCATAAACTTTTCTTCCCTTGTCATAGTTAATAAATAAGCTGGTAAATATAGTACAACTGAAGGGAAATGAGAAAGGGGAACACAATTATAATCCGCAATAATAATCGTAGCCGCGTTCATACCAATAATCTCTCGGACGATCATTGCTGAAAAAAATAGTGCCAATTCTTTTGAGATGTTTTACACCATATTTTACCGGAATAATCAAACGTAAAGGCGCTCCCTGATTTTGTGGAAGTGGTTTATCATTAAACTCATAACAAAGTAATGTTTGCGGGTGCATCATACTTTTATTATCCAACCCAACATAATATTTTGAATCGGGTGTTTCCATTCCTGTGAATTGTAAACGTGCTTCTTCTTCGAGATGAAAAGCTTTTATAAAATCGCTGAAACGAACACCACCCCAATGAGAAATCTGGTTCCAGCCTTCAATACATTTAAAATCAAAAACGATCTCGGTTTTTGGTAAACGTTTGATTTCATCCATTGTGATGAAAAGAGTATCTCCATTTTTTTTGATTACCTGCAATTTGTAAGCTGAAGTATCAGCATCGCCATTCAATCCAAAATTTCCATTAACACGTGCAAAGGGAACTGCAAATTTTTTATCGTATTCTTTACTCAGTTTATCATTGCCAAACAATCCTGAAAAAAGTAATTCATTTACATGCAGGCCTTTTCTCAATGGCTGTAAAGCACCTTCCATTTTTGGTTGTTGCTGAAGCCATTTCCAACTGATGAAACAGGCTATGATAAAAAGTAAAAAAAAGATAAACGAGAAAGCCGATTTTCTCTTGATCTGTGAGGTTGTATATAATTTTTCGGCTATCATTATTTAATGATTTCTCTCGATTTTTCTGTTTCAAAACCAGTAACCATACTGCTGAAATTTTTCCAGCCCGCAAAAATTACCTGAATGATATGTACTACAAAAAACAATACCAGTAAAATGGTGATGACAAAATGTTCAATACGCGCAGCTGCATATCCACCGAGCAGATTACACAACCAGTTTAATTGTGCAGGTTTATAAATGGCAAGTCCGGTGATAAGCATAAGAAATCCTAATATAATCACGCCTGTATAGGCTATGCGTTGTGCAGCATTATATTTTTTTTGAGGAGGTAAACCACGTTTGATTCTGAGGTCGTGTAGAATTACCAAAAAAGATTCGTGTAAAGATTTTTTGTTTGGAAAAATGGTTTTCCATTCGCCAGAAAAAACTAAATATAAAAAATACAGAAATCCGTTGATGGCAAAAAACCACATAAATACAAAATGTAAATTCATTCCTTCTGAAAGCCTGAATGGAATGTTTAGCGCTTTGTATATATTATCCGGAAAAAATTTTAGAATTGTTTTATCTCCCCAACCTAATCTGTATACATCATTTGCCCAGTAAATCAGCAAACCACTCCAGACCATTACAAAGAGTAGCGGAAAATTTATCCAGTGAAACCATCGGGTAGCCAGGGAATGTTTTTTTACAATTCTTTTCAGCATGTATTTATTGCTTTATGAATTTCAATGATGCTGAGTTCATACAATATCGAAGTCCTGTTGGTTTTGGTCCATCTTCAAAAACATGTCCTAAATGTGCACCGCATCTGCTGCAATTTACTTCGGTTCGTGACATTCCAAATGAGTTATCTGTAATTTCTTCCACATTTTTTTTAATAATCGGCTGCCAGAAACTTGGCCATCCGGTACCACTCTCAAATTTATGTGCCGAACTGAATAATGGGAGATTGCAACAAACACAATAATAAGTGCCTTTTGCATGATTGTTCCAGGTATTTCCGGTATAAGCTGTTTCTGTACCTTTTTTCCTGGTTACTTCAAATTGAATATCGGTTAATTTTTTACGCCATTCCGCATCGGTTTTATTGATCTCATAAGACTTAGGCTGATCTTTTTGTTGAGCCTGACAACCAAAAATGGATAGGGATAAAAGAAGGAAGAATAATTGTTTCATAATAGAATTTACCTAAAATACGATTGATAACAAAATAAAGTTTGAGCGCACGAACATTTAACAACCGCTTTTGTTTTATCAACAATTAACTTTATAAAAAACTATCAAATGGGCGTCCTGAATCAAATTGCAGAATACCTGTATCTGAAAAGAAGAGATCCGAATGCAAAAGATACGCAATGGATGAAATATATGCACGGAATTAACCGTTTGTCAATTTTCCTCTTTATAGTGGCAATGATCATACTTGCCATCAAACTGATGAGGTAAAGTTTACATGTGCAGATAAGGGATAAAAAATAAGAGGATGTACATCTGGAGAAGCTATCCGGAAAATGAAAACTTCCTTATAATTTTCTGATGAGTTTTGCAGGGTTACCGGCATAAATTCCTTTTACAAGAATATCTTTTGTAACAACAGAACCTGCACCAATTACAACTCCATCTGTTATGGTAACCGGAAGAATGGTGGCATTAGAACCTATGGATACAAAATTACCAATACACGTTGCTTTCCATTTTGTTTGCTCACCATTTGCAGGACCACCATTTTTAAAATCATCATTTACAAACATTACTCCATGTCCTATAAAGCAACTTTC
>JBKJSZ010000097.1:0-2810 GCA_046593675.1 Ferruginibacter sp. | reverse complement strand
TAAATTTTTACCAAATTGCTTTTTTAACACCTTCGAAAATTTTGTGATAAAATTATGTGCATATGTTTTTTGAATTCCACTAAGAAATATCAAACTCAAATCATTGATTAATCTTTTCTTTGCAGATGCCAATTCAGATCGCTTCTATTAATTCCGGTAGTAATGGAAATTGCTATTATATCGGCAATGGAGAAGAAGCCATTTTAATTGATGCCGGGCTTTCCTGTAAAGAAACTGAAATACGTTTACAGCGGTTGGGATTGAATATCCAAAGTGTAAAAGCTGTATTCATCTCTCATGAACATTCAGATCATATCAAAGGATTGGAAACACTTTCTGCAAAACATCATTTACCGGTTTATATTACACACGCCACACATAATCATGGAAAGCTGAATATACCAGAAGCGTTAAAAAATAATTTTACCGCACATCAGATTTATTGTATAGGAAAGTTGAAAATAACAGCGTTTCCAAAATGCCATGATGCTATCGACCCACATAGTTTTATTGTGCAGGATGATCAGGTTACCATTGGAGTGTTTACTGATATTGGAAATATTTGTCAACAAACGATCCGTTACTTCCGGCAATGTGATGCCGTTTTTCTGGAATCGAATTATGATGTTGATATGTTGAAAAATGGAAGTTATCCTTATTATCTTAAGAAAAGGATCAGTGATGGAAACGGTCATTTATCAAACTTGCAGGCAGTAGAATTATTTACAAAATACCGTTCTAAAAAATTATCGCATCTTTTATTGTCTCATTTATCCAGGCAAAATAATTGTCCGGTTTTGGTAGACAACCTATTTCGGAAACATGCAACCTATACACAGATCATTGTAGCATCCCGTGACAGAGAAACATCATTGTACCAGATTGGGAAAAGTAAACGCTCACTGGAACCGTTTCCTGCAAGTACTCAACTCAGTTTATTTTGATTGAATAATACGATTGCATTTGCATCCGTTTTTTGTTCCAGTTCTTCAATAGTTATTTGTTTAATTTCCGCAATTTTTTTGGCTATAAAACTAATATAGCTGCTTTCATTTCTTTTTCCACGAAAAGGAACAGGGGTAAGATACGGCGCATCCGTTTCCAGCAATAAATGTTTCACGTCAATATGTGCTAATACTTCCGGCAGTCCTGAATTTTTATAAGTAACTACTCCGCCAATACCTAATAAAAAATTACAGGAAATAATGTCAATGGCCTCTTCTATCGTACCTCCAAAACAATGAAAAATTCCCTTCAACCCTTTCGATTTATATTGCTGAACTACTTCAATACATTCTTTCGTGGCATTCCTGGAATGTATTACAATGGGTAATTGATATTGTAAGGCTTTATTGATCTGATAGTGAAATGCTTCGTATTGCTGGATTTTACATGTACTATCCCAGTAAAAATCAAGGCCAATTTCTCCGATAGCGCAAAACGCACGTTCGGCTAAATAATCATCAGCTATTTTTAATTCGTCTTTGAAATTTTCTTTTACGTAACACGGATGTAAACCCATCATCGAATGGCATTGAGCATATTTTTTCTCCAATTCTAACATCGAAGCATGTGTGTCACTATTTATAGCCGGTAAATAAAAGGAAAATACCCTTGCTGCTAAAGCCCTTTCAAAAATCTGATCAATGTCTTTATCAAATTCTTGCAGGTATAAATGACAATGTGAGTCAATCATGGAGTATAATTAATTAATTGATAATGTTTTAATTGTTGTGTGTAAAACATAATCCGTCAAAATAAAATTTATTTATTTCAAAAATTTGTTAAATTTAGCCTAGTTTTCATAGGGTACGGATTAAAAACGGGCCAGGGTTTCTACCCAGGCCCAACTTTTTTATACTAATTCCTCAATCAATCCAAACCGCCAACCCCGATGAGTACAATGTTGAAGGAACACGGGTAATGCAACGAATAATCTGTCAAAAGCTTTCTCGCTATCATGAAATACTACAATATCACCGCCTTTTACTTTTAATAATAATTGATCCCGGCAGCGTTCCGGTGAAAGTTTTACATCAAAATCTCCGGAAAGTAAGCTCCACATCACGCTTTTTAATTGAAATCTTGGTGCAGATAATTGTGCTAACTGAAATTTTGTGATCCTGCCATAAGGTGGCCTGAACAGGCGACTATCAATATATTTTTTAGCTTCTGCTATATTATTAAGGTAAACGGAATTGTCCGTTGACCACCCATTCAGATGGTCGTGAGTATGATTTCCCACTGAATGCCCTTCAGAAATTATTCTTTTATATACTTCAAAATTTCTCTGAACATTTTTACCTATACAAAAAAAAGTGGCTTTTGCCCCTGCTTTCTGTAATTCATCTAAAACGAAAGAAGTAATTTCTGGATGCGGCCCATCATCAAATGTCAGATAAATCGCACCGGCATCCCTGCTTTTCCATATTCCCTGGGCATACCATTTTTGTAATAACCATGGTGGTCGGTTGAGGTACATAAAAAAAATTATAATGCATATTAAACATATTCTAAAAGTCTTGGTCTCATCTTAACAAAAAAATAAATTTATGAAAGCAAATCACATTTTACTAATTGCGACTATTGCATTAGCCACCTTTTCTTCCTGCAAAAAAACTAATGACAATCCTGTTGAAACCGAACAGGAAATCACCCTTCAATCTTCTAGAGACCAGGCTGTTACAGATTATTTATTAGAAGATGCTAATGATGTACTGGATGAGGCTACTCTAGATAATAATTTAATGGGTGGTCGTGTAATTGATGCTAATTCTACCAATAATAATTTAAGCTGTGCTACAGTTACA
>JBKJSZ010000337.1:0-4827 GCA_046593675.1 Ferruginibacter sp. | reverse complement strand
CAAGGCAGGAACAGAACAACACAGCAGGTGATCAAGTTATAAACTGCTACACAATACAAACAAGAGCCCATCACGCAAGTGGTGGGTTTTGTTTTTGATACGGTTGGGTGATGGCACGAGCGTATGGGATGTGAAAATGTAAAATGACGAATGTAAAATAAGTGTCTAATCATTTACAAATAATTACCCTCATTTAAAATCGTTTCCTGTGCGACACCTATAGGTGTCGCACAGGGCGTTATGGGAAAGAAGTACCCGTATTGCCTGCTGTACATTTTAAAAAAGACTTATACAACTTGCCGTGAAGAAATAATTGAAAACGGCACTTCTTTATAAAACATTACCTGTTAGCAAGAGGTGCCTTCATCTTCCACAACGCACACACCTTGGCTACACCCGATTGTAGTGAAAAGCCTGCAAAGCAGCTTGCAACGAAAAGCGGGACACGGGCTTGTGGAGGATGCCAATAATCTTGTACAAAAAAAGATTAATAGCTGATTATAAAAAGATTAGTATATAAATTTTATCAACACGAAGGATTTATAGTACCCAAATCTTTTGCTAATGGCTATCTTTGCATTTTTTAAAAATGACTATGGAGTAGTTGTATAGTACTCCGGGTGATGAAGAAAAATTTCCGTGCCTTGTGACTGAGGAGGGCGAAGCCATAACTGAATGAGAATCAAAATATTTATCTTATAATTCAATACTTTTGCAACTTATGCATATGAACAAAATACAGCTATTAATGTTCGCTTTTATGGGAGCATTGCTGCTCCATTCCTGCCAGACTACAAACCGGATGTATTATTTTCATGACCTGCAACCATCGGTTCAGCAGCTGACAGACAGCATGAAAAAAGCCAGTGAATTAAGAATAAAACAAGGCGATAGAATTTATATTCATGTTACTTCTTCAGACCCAACTTTGACCGCATTTCTAAATCCTTTTCCCACTGAAAATTTTGGATCTAACGGTCAGCAATCAGGTGGTTATCTTGTAAACAAATCTGGGGAAATTAATTTTCCAATGTTGGGAACTTTGAAAATAGAAGGGAATACTACTACAGAATTGACAAAAATTATTAAATCTAAACTTGAAGTTTATTATAAAGATCCTTACGTGTATGTAAACTTATCGGGAAGAATATATTTTATAAATGGACGTTCAGGAACTACCATTGCTTTGAATAATGAAAGACTCACTATTTTAGAAGCAGTGGCTCAGTCAGGTACGCAGGATATTTATGATAGAAAAAATCAAATATGGCTTATCAGAGAGGAGAATGGTGAACGCACTTATGCTCGTTTGGATCTTACAGAAAAAAAAATATTTGAATCGCCTTATTATTATTTACATAATAATGATGTTCTTTATTTACAACCTGGCAAATTCACTTTCCTGTCATCTAATAACCCTGTTCGTACAGCTATAACATTCGGTGCATTAGTATTGTCTCTCTTTCTTGCATTCAGAAAAATTTAATAATGAATAACCAGGATAATAATATCTGGGAACCCAATCCCTCACCGCAACTAAATGCCACACATAATGCGGCTAAAGCAAAAACAGGAACCCTTGATATTAATTTCAGACGAATATTATCGGTTTGGCCATTTGTACTTGCTTCGGCTTTTTTAGGATTGGTTTGTGGATTAATTTATCTCCGATATGTTGATGTGGTGTATAATGTTTCCACGAGTATCAATATTGAACAGAAAGAAGAATTGTCGTTGGGACAAGCTTTCATTGGAACATCAAGAGATCCGTTCAATGATAAAATCGCTTATTTTAAATCGCCTTCTCTTGCATTAAAACTGGTTGATAAACTTGGGCTCGAATACCAGGTGGAAGCAAAAGGAAGATTTAAAGACAAAAATTTTTATGGCTTCATAAAATGGAATATTTTGAATGTGGCGGATTCTAATATAATTCCTGATTTAAATTTTGTGATCCTTCCAAAAAAAAATGGCTTCGAATATACTTATGACGGAAAGAAAAATGAGAGTGGCTGGGGCTTGCCTTTCACAATAGGTAAAAACATTGTTGTAATATATAAATTAAAAGATTTTGCAGGAGAATCTCCGATTACTTGCTTCACAAGAAATAAATTAGGATTGGCTTTTGAGGTGAGTAAAAATATAAAAATAATTTCCAGCAGGGAGAGTAATATTATCAATGTAAATTATACAGATAATTCTAATGCCCGGGCAATTGATATTCTGAACGGTCTTGTTGATTTGTTTAACAGTATCCTGGTGAACGATAAAACAAAATCATTTACCCAGGCCATCACATTTATTGAAGACAGATTAAAACCATTGGGAAGAGAGCTCGATTCTATTGAAACTTCTCTTGCACATTACAAAGAAGAGAAAAGAATTGTTGGTACTTCTGCAAACGGACAATTATATCTTGAAAAAGTTAATTCCTTTGAAAAGCAAAAAAATGATATTGAACTTTTAAAGAAGACAATACTCACTGCAGAACAATTTATAGACAATCCGGCATTGCCGGATGAGAATCTAGCATTAGTTGGTATTAGTGATCCTACATTGCAATCTAATCTTATACAATATCAGCAAGCCAGGAGAGAAAGGGACAGCCGGAAACTGCGTGGTGAAACCGAAAATAATCCGAATTTTCAAAATGCAGAAAAAGTTGTGAACCAACTTAAAAATAATATCAATGTTCAGTTACAGAATTATAAAAAGAATATGTCTCTTGCAGAACAGGCAAATATTCGTTTGGGTGCGGAAGCAGATTATTTATTACGCAGCACACCTATGCAGGAAAAAGAATTATTGGATAAATCTCGGATGCTGAATATAAAGGAAACTTTGTTCCTGACATTATTGCAAAAGAAAGAAGAAGCATCTATTGCAAAAGCTTCTGTAACCATTAGTACAAAAGTCTTGTTTCCGCCAATCAGTTCAAATGCTTTACAATCACCAAGCAGATCTAAAATTCTTTCTATTGCCCTTATTTTAGGAATGATCATTCCATTTTTATTTGCATTCATTAAAGAAATTTTAAACAATAAAATCATTTCCAAAAAACAACTCCAGGGATTGACGAACATACCAGTGATTGCTGAACTGGAACAAACAGTAGGTATTCCGAACGAATCTTTTGTGATTGAAAAAAATAAACGTTCCATGTTTGGTGAACAGGTAAGATCTTTAAGGACTAACCTTAATTTTTACGGCACATCAAATGAAAACTGTAGTTATATATTGATTACTTCAAGTGTGAGTGGTGAAGGAAAATCATTTCTTTCTTTAAATCTAAGCCGCAGTTATGCCATGCAAGGTAAACGAGTGGCCTTACTTGAGTTTGATCTTCGCCGGCCTAAAATGACTAAAGCACTGAATATTGAAAATAATATACCAGGGCTTTCAAATGTACTTATTGGAAAAAATTCTCCGGAGTCTATTGTGAATCGGTTATTGGATGGAACAAATGAAGTACTTGATTTTTTCCCTGCAGGAACTATTCCTCCCAATCCGCAGGAATTAATTTCAGGGCCGCACATGCCAGAATTAAAGAAGTATCTCGATAAAAATTATGATATAGTAGTAATAGATACACCTCCGTTTGGTATTGTAGCAGATGCACAAATTTTAGGACAATGGGCGGATGTTACTTTGGTGATTACACGTTACCAGCAAACCATTACTGAACAAATCGGTGATATCAATGAATGGAAAGACCAAAGCTTTTTCCGAAATATGGCGCTCATTTTTAATGGTGTAAAAACAAAAGGTTATTACGGTAATAAATATGGTAAATATTATTATAAGCGAAAGTACGGACATGAATATTATACATCAACTCCAGATGATGAAAAGTAATTGATAATTGACCTGTGAATGTAAAGCTAACTTCAATGGAATCTACTGCAGAGAGAAAATGGACGGAGATTATAGAGCCTACTCATTCTCTATTTGACCTTAAATTAAAAGATGTATGGCAGAACAGGTATCTGTTGTCTATGTTTGTTCGCAGAGATTTTGTTGCCAATTATAAACAAACGATTTTAGGACCGCTTTGGTTTTTTATTCAGCCACTTCTAACTTCCATTACTTTCATTTTTATTTTTAATAAAGCTGCAGGAATTAAAACAGGTGTTATTCCTCCTATTTTATTTTACCTGGCGGGTTTAAGCTGCTGGAATTATTTTGCAGAATGTATGAATAAAACGGCTACCGTTTTTAAAGATAATGCCGGACTATTCGGAAAAGTTTATTTCCCAAGACTCATCGTTCCGTTATCCATCATGATGAGTAACCTCATTCGCTTTGGCATACAATTTCTATTATTCGTTGGATTTTATATTTATTTTCTCGTAGCCACACCGGACGATATTCATCCCACTAAATATATTTTATTACTGCCTTTTTTATTACTCCTGATGGCAGGTTTTGGATTAGGATTAGGAATGATCATTTCTGCACTTACTTCAAAATACAGAGACCTGATTTTTTTAATGGCATTTGGAACACAATTGCTGATGTATGTTACTCCGGTGATATATCCGTTATCTATGGCAAGTATCCCGGAACATTACCGGTTTTACCTGCAACTCAATCCGCTTGCGCCAATACTGGAGACGTTCCGGTTTGCTTTTTTTGGAGAAGGAACTTTTAGCTGGGCAATGCTTGGATACAGTACGGTTTGGATGGTGGTATTATTATGTACAGGAATTCTGATTTTTAATAAAGTGGAAAAAACTTTCATGGATACCGTGTAGAAAAAGAAATAATGGAAGAAGTTGTTATAAAAGTAGAAAATTTAAGTAAGCTATATCAGCTGGGCCAGATTGG
>JBKJSZ010000201.1:0-2712 GCA_046593675.1 Ferruginibacter sp. | reverse complement strand
GAAAACCATATATACTGAATAAAAAACGAAACACAACGCTGATTCTCATAGTTCACAAATATAAGAGCAACATGAATTATTCAGGAAGCGGAAACATAAAGTAAATGTTGAAAAAAGTTGATACATTTCATAATATACGCCCGATGGAAGTGAAAAGCCTGCGAAACAGCTTGTAAAAAAAGCGGGAATACCTTTGAAATCAGCCCTAAAGCGGGTGTTCGGTTTTCTATACGAGTATGCGTATTTAATTTCAATTAAAACCGGGTAAAAAAAATTTACGCAATCAGAAAAACAGCTTTTAGCGAAATTCTATTTTATTGATAACCAAACCTTTACCCAGCTACAGTTAGACACTTATTGATATCCGACAGGGATATGGAGCATATTGAAGGGAAACTGCAGGTGTTTACTAGAATTCTTTTAGACGATATATTTAAACTTTGCGACCTAAAATTGTTGATTTTTAAAACCCAGCAGAAAATTGTAATAATAACTTTCAAAAAAAGTTCTTGCTTCCGGTATAAACCCTTACCTTTGCCGTCCTAAATTTGGCTATATGTTAGCAGTTGTAAAAATTGCAGGTCAGCAATTTAAAGTAAAAGCAGGAGACAGTATTTACGTTCCACATCTTGAGGGTAAAACCGGGGATGCTGTAGAATTTTCCGATGTGTTGATCACACATAATGGTGACAGCGTGTTATCGGGAAATGATGTAAAGGCTGTAGTGAAAGCTGAAATTGTAAGTGATCTGATTAAAGGTGATAAGGTTATCGCTTTTAAAATGAAAAGAAGAAAAGGTTTCCGTAAAAAGCACGGACATCGTACGCAGTACACGCACATTAAGATTACTGCAATCGCATAATAATTTTGATTCAATTCAAAATTTTAATTTTAAAAAATGGCACACAAAAAAGGTGAAGGTTCCGTAAAAAACGGACGTGATTCGCAAAGTAAAAGATTAGGTGTAAAAATTTTCGGTGGTCAAGCTGCACTTTCCGGAAACATTATACTTCGCCAAAGAGGAACAGTTTATCACCCGGGAAATAATGTTGGTCTTGGAAGAGATTTTACCATCTTCGCATTAACAGATGGTATCGTTGAATTCAGAAAAACGAAAGGTGATAAGACCTATGTTTCTATAAATGAAGTAGAAACAGCATCTTAATTTTTTTGATGTTTTTTTGGTAGTTACAAAATAATATTTATTTTTAAGTATTATTTACTAACCAATTAAATTCAAAAAAATGGCAACAAAGAAAAAAGCTGCTCCAAAAAAAGCCGCTGCTAAAAAAGCTGCTCCAAAAAAAGCCGCTAAAAAAGCTGCTCCAAAAAAGAAGTAATTTACTTCGCAGTCGAAATTATAACAGTCCTGGTTTTAACCGGGACTTTTTTTATGCCCTGAAACCTTTGCCAGTAGCGGGTTCCAGTAAAACATTTTTTTTCACAACTTTATTTCGAACGCCCGCTTTTAATGGTACTTATATTTTTTATTATCGGAAATTAATTTCTATAAACGTTCTATTTTTATCTGATGGATAATTATCAAATTGCTGATGCATTTAGTTTGCTGGCCAAATTAATGGACATACATGGAGAGAATAGTTTTAAATCTAAATCGTATGCAGCGGCCGCATTTTCAATTGAAAAATGCAGCGTATTATTGAGCGGGATGCCCAAAGAAAAAATTTCTTCCATCAAAGGAATCGGGAATTCGGCGAGCGAAAAAATTATCGAAATCCTTGAAACGGGCCAATTAAAGGTGTTAAATGAAATTATTTTTAACACTCCTCCGGGCATAATTGAGATGCTAAGCATCAAAGGAATTGGTCCAAAAAAAATACATACTATCTGGAAAGAAATGCAAATTGAAACGGTAGGTGAATTGTTATATGCCTGCCAGGAAAACAGGTTAAAAATGTATAAGGGTTTTGGTGAAAAAACACAAACGGCCGTTGCAGATACGATCCAGTTTTATTTCAATAACAAAGAATTGCATTTGTATGTGCAGGTGGAAACCCTGGCCGAACAAACTAAAAATTATTTACAGCATTTATTACAAACGGAAGTTCATATTACCGGAGAATTCAAACGACAATGTGAGATTATTTCCTTTTTAGATTTTGTGGTAAACATGAACCATAAAAAGGTAATGCAGTTGATGGAAACAGAGAATGGATTTGTATTTGAAATTTCAACCGATGAATATCTTTTATACAAAATAAGCAGTGGTATTAACATCCGGATCTATTGCGCTTCGGCAGATAACTTATATCAAACCCTGGTAAACACATCCTCTTCACCAGAATTCAGGGAAGCCTTTGCACCATTAATTAAAGGCGATCACCTTTCTGAAGTAGCCGTATTTGAAAATGCCGGTTTGCCATATATACCTGCAGCTTTAAGAGAATATCCGGCTATTCTTCAAACAAAAAAAATCCCGGAATTGATACAGCCTTCCGATATTAAAGGAATTATCCATTGTCACAGCAACTGGAGCGATGGCAGTAATACAATAGAAGAATTGTGTAACGCGGCAATATCATTAGGATTGCAATACCTTGTTATCAGTGATCATAGTAAATCTGCATTTTATGCGAATGGATTGTTTGAAGAAAGGATTGCTGCACAACATGAGCAGATTGAAGAACTGAATAAACGCTTATATCCATTCAGGATATTTAAAAGTATTGAGAGCGATATTTTAAATGATGG
>JBKJSZ010000118.1:0-6547 GCA_046593675.1 Ferruginibacter sp. | reverse complement strand
TCTTCGGTAAAGTCCATAAAATATTCGCAGTTGCTTTCATAACTATGGTTGTAAATCGGGATAAAACCAAGAGCCATACAACATTGATCGCCTTTATATCCCCATACAAAAATGTAATCATGCAATAAGGTCTGGTCCAGCAATACTCTTTCTTTTGCATTCATCACAATAACCGGAGAAATTTCAATTATTGTTTCGGTGGATATGGGTTCAGAAGTGAACACACCTCTTCCTTTGCTAATTGTATGCTGTATATGTAAACCATTCAGAAGCAAAAATTAATTTTTAAATTAAAGGGCTAAATTGCGGAACGTTTTGCAAAATAAAAAATGTAAATGTCATTGGAAGAAGACATCACATTACAACAACAGTTTGAAGAGATCATCGCTTCAGAAGATAAACTACAGATTCAGGAATTCCTGAATCACCAGAATATCAGCGATGTGGCGGAGCTAATTTATGAAAATGAAGGTTTTGAAACACAGATCATTTCCCATCTTTCCATTCATCGTGCAGCAGGCGTTTTTAAAATTCTGGATCCTGCAGAACAGAAAATTATCATAAACGATCTTCCTACATTTAAATCTGCCGAATTATTAAATGAATTGCCGGCCGATGACCGCGTCGCCTTCCTGGAAGAATTGCCGCCCAGTATTGTTCGCGATCTTATAAAAACGCTTGATCCGCAGGAACGCCGCATAACGCTTGAATTATTAGGTTATCCGGAAGATAGTGTCGGACGTTTGATGACGCCCGATTATGTATATGTGTATGAATACAATACTGTAAGTGAAGTATTGCAAACTATCAGAAGGTTTGGTGTTAATACAGAAACCATTGATGTGATCTACGTGATTAACAAACACGGAGAATTGCTGGATGATATTCGTATCAAAGACATCATACTCGCTGCACCGGATGCAAAAGTTGCTGACCTGATGGACAACCGTTTCATTTCATTATATGTAAACGATAATGAAGAAACGGCCAACGAAGCTTTTAAAATGAATAACCGCGTAGCATTGCCGGTTACAGATGACCAGGGAATTTTATTAGGAATTGTAACGATAGATGACGTTTTATGGATCGCCAATGAAGCTTTCAGTGAAGATATTCAGAAGATAGGTGGTACAGAAGCGTTGAATGAACCTTACCTGGATGTTGGAATTTTTAAATTAGTTAAAAAACGGGCTGGCTGGCTGGTCATTTTATTTTTAGGAGAGATGTTAACAGCAACGGCCATGCAATTTTTTCAAAAAGAAATTGAAGCTGCCACGGTGCTCGCATTATTTATTCCGTTGATCATGAGCAGTGGTGGCAATAGTGGTTCACAGGCTTCTACACTAATTATTCAGGCCATGGCGCTGGGAGAACTTACCATTTATGATTGGTGGCGCGTGATGAAACGAGAACTGGTTTCAGGGTTTTTATTAGGCGTGATCTTAGGAACAATTGGTTTTTGCAGAATAGTGATCTGGCAAAATCTACACATATTTGATTATGGTATTCATTGGAGCCTGATTGCCACCACCATCTTCTTTTCGCTCATAGGAATTGTGCTTTGGGGAAGTATGATGGGCTCCATGCTTCCTATTATTTTAAAAAGATTGAAACTCGATCCGGCAGCATCGTCCGCACCATTTGTGGCAACACTCGTAGATGTAACCGGAATTATTATTTATTTTTCTGTAGCTTATTTTTTCCTGAAAGGAATTTTATTGTAATTGCATGATCTGATCTGCCGTTTTAAGTATTGATATTTTTCCGTATTTGTCTCTTGTTAATAGCAACTTCCCTTTTTTAAATCGAATGATAAACAAATCATCAAATTGTTCATCCGGAATAATAATATCTTCCGTTGCTACAAATTTTTTTATGATGGATGGGATCGTATTGCTATGAGCGATGATGAGTATACAATTATTTTTTAACCGGAGCACTTTCATCAAACTATCTGCTGTTTGCTCTGCTGTATAATGAAAGGTGTCAATATTCAATTGCAACCGTAAGGAATCGGCAGTCAGGGCTGTTCTTTTAAACTGAGAAACATATATTAATTCCGGTGGATGTTTTTTTAATTTTCTCAATAGGTCTCCACTGCGTAATTCACCTTCCCGTGTTAATACCGGATCTTTTCCCGAAACTTTTTCTGCATGACGAACAATATAGATTGTACCGTTTTTAAAAAGATTCTGCGCATTCAGTTTAAGGGTAAACAACCCGAAAAATATGATTAAACACCAACAGCGGCACTTTATGAGGCGAGTATAAAACATAAGATATATTGATACTTGAATTTAAATGATTGCCTGAAGTTAATTACTTGTCACACACATTATTTTGTATAATATTGCAGATTGATTTTAATACATTATTAGACTTATTGCATATGTGTGGAATTGTAGGTTATACTGGCCCCCGACAAGCTTATCCTATCGTTATCAAAGGACTGAAAAGATTGGAATACAGAGGCTATGACAGTAGCGGCGTTGCTTTACTTCATGAAGGCAAATTAGAAGTTTTTAAAAAGAAAGGAAAAGTAGCAGAACTGGAAGAATTAATGATCGGTAAAGATATTGCTGCCAATGTAGGTATAGGACACACTCGCTGGGCAACGCATGGTGAACCCAGTGACCGAAATGCGCATCCGCATTCTTCTACCAGCGGAAGACTTGCCATGATTCATAATGGAATTATTGAGAATTACTCCCAGATCAAACAGGAATTACTGAATAAAAATTACTCATTCACCAGTGATACAGATACAGAAGTACTGCTGAATTTCATTGAAGATATCCAACAGAATAATGAATGTTCTTTAGAAGAAGCATTACGTATTGCGCTTAAAAGAGTAACCGGTGCTTATTGCATTCTACTGATAGATAAACAGGATCCTGAAACAATTATTGCTGCGCGTAAAGGAAGCCCTCTTGTAATTGGAATTGGAAAGGGCGAACATTTTTTAGCCAGCGATGCCTCTCCTTTTATTGAATACACCAAAGAAGTGGTGTATGTAAATGATTACGAACTGGCAATTGTAAGGCCTGATGAATTGATCCTTAAAAATCTGGGCAATGAAAAGATTACTCCTTTCATTACTAAATTAGATATGGAACTGGCTGCCATTGAAAAAGGTGGTTATGATCATTTCATGCTCAAAGAAATTTTTGAACAACCCAGTACCATTTATGATTGTTTAAGAGGAAGATTGGATGCACACGCCGGCACCATTACGATGGGAGGCATCCAGGATAATATCGAACAATTAAAAAATGCCAACCGTATTGTTATTGTTGCCTGCGGTACAAGCTGGCATGCAGGTCTGGTGGCAGAATATATCATAGAAGAACTTTGCAGAATTCCTGTTGAAGTAGAATACGCATCCGAATTCCGGTACAGAAATCCGATCATTAATAAAGGCGATGTAATTATTGCGATCTCACAAAGTGGAGAAACCGCTGATACATTAGTGGCATTGGAAACAGCCAAACAAAACGGCGCATTTATTTTCGGAGTGGTGAATGCCGTAGGATCATCTATAGCACGTATTTCTCATGCAGGTGCCTATACGCATGCAGGTCCAGAAATTGGTGTGGCTTCCACAAAAGCTTTCACCGGTCAGTTAGCCGTGCTCACTATGATGGCATTAAAAATTGCACAAGCGAAAAATTCTATCTCTACTGAACGTTATCATAAATTATTAACTGAACTCGCTGAAGTTCCGGAAAAAGTTGCTGCTATTTTAAAAAATGCGGACGAATTAAAAATAATAGCACACGCCTATAAAGATTCTTCAGACTTTCTTTTTCTTGGAAGAGGATATAATTTTCCGGTGGCATTAGAGGGTGCATTGAAACTTAAAGAAATTTCTTACATACATGCAGAAGGTTATCCGGCTGCAGAAATGAAACATGGTCCGATTGCTTTGGTAACTGATAAACTTCCCGTTGTATTTATAGCTACAAAAGATTCTTATCATGAAAAAATCATCAGCAACATGCAGGAGATTAAAGCACGTCGTGGCATGGTAATTTCTATAATTACAGACGGTGATGAGATGAGTCCTACTTTAAGCAACCATACCTTTTCTATTCCTACTGCAGATGAATTGATCGCTCCTATTTTAAGCGTAATTCCTTTGCAATTACTTTCTTATTATGTAGGAATTGCAAAAGGTATAGATGTAGACAAACCAAGAAACCTTGCGAAGAGTGTAACCGTTGAATAATTGATATGAATATCATTCAATCACGTCCATTAAAAGAATTAGGATATAATTTTATCGATAAAGAACATCTGCAAGGTGACAGGGATGAATATTTTTTCAGGAATCTCAAAAATAACTCCATTACAGCAATCCCGCACCGTTCTCTTACCACGCCGGAAATAGAAATACTGGTTAACAATAGAAATACTTCAGATAACTGGAACATGATTTATGTTACAGAAAGTTTTGATGCTACACTGGTACGTAATTGTAAGTTTTTCGGACTAATCAGAATAGGAAGTTTACAACCACTCTATAAAGAATTTCATAATTTAAGAACGGCTGTTGGTTTATATAACAGTACCATCATCAGCTGTGATATTGGCGATAATGTTTGTATTGATAATGTGAATTATTTAAGTCATTACATAATTGGAAACGATGTTATGATCGTAAATGTAAATGAACTGGCCACAACGGATTATGCAAAATTTGGAAATGGTATTATTAAAGAAGGTGAGAGCGAAAAAAACCGGGTATGGATTGAAGTGTGCAATGAAAACGGAGGCAGAGGAATTATTCCTTTCAATGGAATGTTACCGGGAGATGCTTATCTGTGGAGCAGGTACCGGGATGATGACACCCTGCAAACATCTTTTCGCATGTTAACGGAAAAGAAATTTGACAAACAGCGGGGTTATTATGGAATGATTGGTGACCGTACTGTTATTAAAAATTCACGGATTATTAAAGACACACACATTGGTTCTGATGCCTACATAAAAGGCGCCAATAAATTAAAGAATTTAACCATCAACAGTGACCCGGAACGTAAATCACAAATTGGAGAAGGTTGTGAGCTGGTGAATGGTATCATTGGATATGGCTGCCGTATTTTTTACGGCGTAAAGGCGGTACGTTTCCACATGGCATCACATTCGCAATTGAAATATGGTGCCAGGCTTATTAATTCTTATTTAGGAAATAATTCTACCATTTCCTGTTGCGAAGTGTTAAACACTTTAATTTTTCCGGCGCATGAACAACACCACAATAATTCTTTTCTCTGCGCAGCATTAATAATGGGACAAAGCAACATTGCCGCCGGTGCCACTATTGGCAGTAATCACAACAGCCGAAGTGCAGATGGAGAGATCATTGCGGGGCGTGGTTTCTGGCCTGGCTTATGTGTGAGTTTAAAACACAATTCAAAATTTGCCTCTTTTACCATAATTGCTAAAGGTGATTATCCTTCTGAATTAGAAGTGCCCATACCATTTAGTTTAATATTGAATGATGTAGCCGCTGATCAATTATTGGTAATGCCTGCTTACTGGTTCATGTATAATATGTATGCATTAGCCAGGAACGCCTGGAAATACAAAGACCGGGATAAGCGTACAGAAAAATTACAATTGATAGAATATGATTATTTAGCGCCTGATACCATCAATGAGATTTTCACTTCTCTTACTTATTTAAAAAAGTTACAACCCGACGAAAAAGGAAATGCTTTTGTATCAGATTGGGAAAACAGCCACCGTAAAACGCGAATCGCCAAAATTCCGAAAAGCATTGCATTATTCGAAGAACTTATCCGGTATTATGCAGCTATTAATTTAATTGAACATCTGACCACATCCGGATTTAAAAATTTTAATGAATTAAAAAAATCTTTGAACGCTGCCACAACAAGGGTTGAATGGAAAAATATTGGCGGTCAATTGATCCGTACAACGGAAGTCAATTCTTTAATAAAAAAAATAAAAAATTGTTCTATTCAAAGTTGGGATGAAGTGCACCAATTTTATCGCGAACAGGGAAATGCCTACACTGCTGATAAATTACAACATGCTTATGTAAGTTATCTGGAAATAGAAAACATCACGGCCCAACAATTTACTGCGGAAAAATTTTTTGAGCTACTCGACCTGATGATACATACAAAAACTTGGATGAGCAAAAGCATTTATTCTTCCAGGGAAAAAGATTATACCAGTCATTTCCGGAAAATGGTTTATGAAACCAAAGCGGAAATGGATAAAGTGATCGGTGAATTAGAAGATAACAGCTTTTTGCAGATGCAGTTTAAAGAACTGGATGAAATGACTCTGGAGGTTAAAAAAATAAAAGCAGTATTTAAGATGTAATTATTTTCTGCAAAGAAATTCTATAGCAAGGTCATAACCTGATAAACCCAGTCCGCTTATTATTCCATGTGCTTTTGCAGAAATGTGAGAAATCTTTCTAAATTCTTCTCTCCCAAAAATATTGGATATGTGTACTTCGATTGTACGTACAGGTATGGCCGCAACTGCATCTCCTATCGCTACAGAAGTA
>JBKJSZ010000089.1:0-10708 GCA_046593675.1 Ferruginibacter sp. | reverse complement strand
GTGATTTTAAAATCAACGGGAGGAATATTATTGCATGATCTCCGCAGTGATTGGGTAGATGATCTTTATATGCTTATTGGTAAAGCCTACTTTCTTCGAAATGAACTTGATTCTGCCGCACTTACTTTTCAATTTATTAATTACAATTTATTTCCCAGAAAGAAAAAAGACGATGATGATAATAAAGTAATTGGAGGCAATAGCCAGGCAGCACAGGGAACTTTATCTATTGCCGATAAAGAAAAAAGAAACATCATTCAAAAAGCGTTAACTAAACCGCCAAGCAGAAATGAATCTTTGTTATGGTTAACAAGAACGCTTACCGAAAAAAAACAATTCGGTGACGCAGCGGGCATGCTGAATATTTTACATAATGATCCGAATATGCCGAAGCGTCTTATTAATGATCTGAATGAGGCGACCGCTTTTTGGTTTTATGCACAGGATTCATACGATAGTTCTGCTGTGTACCTGGAGAAAGCATTAAGTGCAGCTGAAAACAAACAGGATCTGGCACGTTCCGAATATTTGCTGGCGCAGATGCTTGAAATGAGTGGCAAATATGATTTGGCTTCTGAATATTATTCAAAGTCTGCCAAACATACAGTGAATCCGCTAATGGATATTCATGCTCACCTCAATGATGCTAAAATGGCGAGGCGAAACGGCAATGCGAAGGAGTTGGAAAATAATATCAGCCGTTTACAAAAAATGGCTAAGAAAGATAAATATGAATCTTACAGGGATATTATTTATTATTCCATTGCCCAGTTGAATCTGCAGATGCCCGATACTACCAATGGTGTTACTTATTATAAAAAAAGCATTGCTACTACTGCGGCTTCAAATAATTATAAAGAAAAATCTTTTTTGCAACTGGCAAACATCGCATATACACAGAAAAAATATACAGATGCTTTTGCATGGTATGATAGCCTGATGCCGGGTGCGGATAAAATAAAAGTGGATTTCAATCTGAAAGAACGCAGGGATGCACTCGCAAATGTAGTTGATAAAATTGCTATCATCTCCTTCGAAGATAGTTTACAAAAAATTGCGGCAATGCCTGCCGTGGATCGTGATGCGTTTTTGAAAAAACTTAGTAAATCGCTCCGTAAAGCAAGTGGAAATAAAGAGGAAGAAATTTCGTCATCTTCTACCAATATATCTTTTGCCAACTCCAAAAATGTTCCAACGGATTTGTTTGCGCCTGCTAAAGGCGAATGGTATTTTTATAATTCAGGTTTAAAATCCAGAGGATTTAGTGAATTTAAAAGTAAATGGGGTAAACGGGATAATGTAGATAACTGGAGAAGAAATTCTGCCTCTTCCGCAGCAACCAAAGGTCCTTCATTTGGAGATCCTTTAGATGCGTCTAAAACGCTAACTGAAGGTGAAAAGAATACATCCGGATTGCTGGAGAACAGTTATGATGCTTTGCTACAAAATGTACCTCTAACTGCCGATGCTATCGACAGCAGTAACAAACGCATTGCTATAAATTTGCTTGCACTCGCCAAAATATTTCAATTTGAAATTCAGGATTATGACGAAGCTATTCGGGTATATAACGAATATCTCACCCGTTTCCCTGAAAGGTTAATGGAGGGAGAAGTATATCTGAATCTTTATTATTGCTGGAATAAAAAGGGCGATCAGGTTAAAGCAGAATATTATAAAAACCTGGTAGTAACTAAATTCAACGGTACGCCATCGGGCATTAAAATTTCTCATCCTGAGTATTTACGTCCTGATTTAAAAAATCCTGAAGTAACAGCTCGTTATCAAAATATTTATGAACTTTTCATTGAAGGAAAATTTGATACGGCGTTCCGGATGAAACATGTAGAAGACAGTATTTATGGGGATACTTACTGGAGCCCACAATTGTTATACATTGAAGCGATATATCATATTCGTCAGAAGAACGACAGCCTTGCTATAGATTTATTATCCCGTGCGGAGGCTTCATCTACCGATCAGAAATTTAAACAGAAAATGACTACTATGATCGAGGTATTGGGAAGAAGAAAACAAATTGAAACATACCTTGCTTCTTTGGAAATTACCAGAGTGCAAGAAGATAAAATATTAATTCCGGTTGCGGATTCTGTTCAAAAGTTAACGAATCAGCCTGTGTTAAAGCCTTCCGCAATAAAACAAATCAAACCGATTAATAAACCGGTACTTTCCGATTCAACTATTAAAGTAATTCCATCCACTTTAAAAGGCGGATTCAGGCTTCAATCAGACAAACCGCATTATGTGGTGATGTTATTGGATAAAGTGGATCAGGTTTATGCGAACGAAGCAAAAAATGCCTTTACGCGATATAACAGAAATAATTTTTCCGCACAAAAATTTACGATAACAAAAGATCAAATGTCATCAGATAAACAAATGTTACTGATTGCTCCTTTCCCGGATGCTGAAACTGCAATTGTTTATTTTGATAAAATTAAAAAGGCAGCACCTTCAGAAGTTTCATGGCTTCCTAAGACTAAATATTCATTCATAATTATTAATACAGATAATTTACAAATACTCAAGGAGAATAAAGATCTTGGCAGTTATATTCAATTACTGAATAACAATTACGGAAATAAATTCTAATAACCTATGACTAGAGCAGTAAGGATCCTCTGGCGTCTTTTCCTTGGAGGTCTTGGCTTACTTATTTTATTATTACTGTTTGCCAACTTTGGTTTATTCGGCAAAATGCCTTCTATACATCAGCTTGAAAATCCTGAAGCAGATTTAGCCAGCGAGATCATAAGCAGCGACGGCTTATTGATGGGCAAATATTATTCCGAGAACAGGAGTGAAGTTAAATACAACGAAATTTCCCCGAATGTTATCAATGCATTGATCGCAACAGAAGATGAGAGATATTATGATCATTCCGGAATTGATGCGCAGGCGTTGGCACGTGTACTATTTACTGCAGGAACACAAGGTGGCGGAAGTACCATCACACAACAACTTGCCAAAATGATACTTGGGCAGGGAAGAGGAAATATTCTGAAACGTGGGGTGCAGAAATTAAAAGAATGGGTAGTTGCTGTAAAACTTGAAAGGAATTTTACCAAGGAAGAAATTATAACCTTATACCTTAACCGTGCTCCGTGGGGAAATGTGTACGGTATCAGGAATGCATCCAGAACCTATTTTCAAAAAGAACCGATAGATCTTAAAATTGAAGAAGCCGCCGTTTTAATTGGAATGTTGAAAGGATTTATTTATGAACCAATCCGTCATCCTAAACAGGCGATTCAAAGAAGAAATACGGTTATTAATCAAATGGTAGTTGCCAAACAACATTTTTTAATACAGGCAGATGCAGATCGTTTAAAAGCCAAGCCATTAATCACCAATTATAAAAAGATTGATGAAAATGTGGGAATTGCACCTTATTACAGATCGGTTTTAATAGGTGTTTTAAAACAATGGTGTAATGATAATAAAAATCCTAAAACCGGTGAACCCTATGATTTGTTCCGGGACGGACTAAAAATTTATACAACGATTGATTCGCGGATGCAGAAGGCCGCGGAAGAAGCAGTAGAGCAACACATGCCCGTTGTTCAAAAAAAATTAAATGCATCACTTTCACGTGGTCGTGCTGCTAAAATATGGAAAGGTCATGATGACATAATTGAGTCAGCCATGAAATTTACGGAGCGATGGAAGTTGATGAAAGAAGAAGATATACCGGAAGAAGAAATAAAAAAATCATTTTATAAACCAGTAAAAATGAAAGTTTTTAGTTGGTGGGGAAATGAAAAACATGAGAAGGATACCATTATGTCTCCTTATGATAGCATTAAATATCACAAGCAATTATTACAAACATCATTTGCTGTAATGGAGCCACGTACTGGAGAAATAAAAGCATGGGTTGGCGGTATTAATTTTAAATGGTTTAAATACGATCACGTTACGGCAAAGCGCCAGGTTGGTTCTACATTTAAACCCTTATTATATACGCTGGCCGTTACAGATGCAGGATATACACCTGACACGTATATTCCGGGCGGCCCTTTAACGCTGGGTGGAAAAACAATCAATACAAGAGGTGGTACAATGGCAAATTGCCTGGCATGGTCTGTAAATGGTGCCGCATGGCATTTAATGCAGGTGATTGGTGTAAGAAGAACAATTGAATTTGCCAAGCAGTGCGGCATTTCGGTAACGTTGCCTCCCTATCCTTCCATTGCTTTAGGTGCCGCTGAAATACCGATGTTACAAATGCTTCAATCGTTTACCATGTTTCCCAACAAAGGGTTTAATACAGAGCCTGTTTATTTAACACGAATAGAAGATAAGAATGGAAATGTGCTGCATGAATTTCCTATTTCACAAAGCAAGCAGATAATTGCGGAGTACGATGCATTTACTATGGTTAAAATGATGCAGGGTGTTGTGTCTTCAGGTACAGGAAGAAGGATTAGTTCTTACAACATTCCTGTAGAAAAAGCCGGTAAAACCGGAACAACAAATGGTAATACCGATGGCTGGTTTATCGGATTTACTCCGGAATTATTGGCGGGAACCTGGGTAGGTTGTGAAGATCCGATCATACCTATTTACAGCGATAATGGAGGAGGTTCAGAAATGTCGGGTCCGGTGTGGGCTTTATTTATGGTTAATATTTATAATAGTAATTTATATAATTATAAACTCAACGCATTTGAAGAACCCGCTGAAATAAAATCGAATCCTATTTATGCTGATGCTAATTTTGAAAATATCTTAAATAGCGGCGACAGTTTAACCACCGATAATGGCAATGGAGATGCGGGTGACTTCTCTACGATGGATGAAATTGACCAGTTTGATGCTCCTTCAAAATCTGATACTTCTAAAAAGAAAGAGGATAAGAATTCTAAAAAAGCAGACAGTTTAAAAGCTGTGGAAGATCGAAAAAAACCGCCACTTAAAAAGGCTAACGATTATAAATAAAGGAAAGCGGCAGTTGCCGCTTTTTTTTATGTTTCCAAACCATTTATAAAGTTATTACGTTAGTGATAAAAATTAAAAAACAAATCATCATGAAAAAATTCTTGTATCTATCCTTTATTGCAGCTTTGTTTATGAGTGCACCAACATTTGCACAAAAAAATAAAACAGTTATGGTAGGCGGAGCCGCTATGTATCCTTCCAAAAACATTATAGAAAATGCAGTAAATTCTAAAGACCATACAACGCTGGTAGCAGCTGTGAAAGCTGCAGGATTAGTGGAAACTTTACAAAGTGCAGGTCCTTTCACAGTGTTTGCTCCTACTAATGCAGCATTTGAAAAATTACCTGCAGGTACAGTGGAAACATTATTGAAACCAGAGCAGAAAGCCGCTCTTACAGGCATACTTACTTATCATGTGGTTGCAGGTAAAATGTCAGCAAAACAATTAATGAAAAAAATTAAAGCCGGAAACGGAAAAGCAACATTAAAAACAGTTGCCGGAGGAATGTTAACCTTCATGCGGAAGGGAAATGTAATTATGGTGAAAGATGAAAAAGGTGGTGTTGCCACCATCACTATATCTGATGTTAATCAAAGTAATGGTGTAATTCATGTTATTAACCGCGTATTGTTACCGGCGTAATTAACTTATAAACATCTCGGTATGGGGATATCCTTGATGTTTATTTGTGTGAAAGGGAACTTTTATTAGTTCCCTTTTTTTATTTTAATCAATCTATAATTAATTAAAGTTCGTAATTCTTTTAACAAATCATCAAAAACTCAAATTATGAAACACAATTATTTATTACTCTCTATCATTTCTTTAGCATTACTCAACAGTTGTAAAAAAGATGCCGTTACAAATGATCAGTTTGTTCAGGAGCAGGGAAGAACAATTTCATCTACAACTTTTTATGCATTAGGAGATAATAACACTCTGGATAAATATAATACAGATGCTCAAGACCAGTTATTAAATTCCGTTACGATATCCGGATTGCAATCCATGGAAAAAATTAACTCCATTGATTTTCGTCCCGCTACAGGAGAATTATATGGTGTTTCTGATCAGTCAAGAATTTATATCATTCAACCTGAGACCGGGAGAACAAGAATGATTGGAACGGGTCCGGTAGTTCCTCAAATTACCGGTATGACCGGCTTTGATTTCAATCCAACAGTAGATAGATTGAGAATAGTGTCCTCTAATGGAACCAACCTTCGTATCAATCCTGAAACTGGGGTGGTAATCGTAGATGGGAATATTAACGGAGCCAGTAATGCCGCAGTTGCCGGAGCAGCTTATTTAAATAATATGGCTGGCGCAACTACCACTTCATTATTTGATATTGATGTGAATAGTGACAAATTGTTCAAACAAATTCCACCTAATGCCGGTACGCTTGTAGAAGTAGGGCCGCTTCACATAGATGTGGAAGGAGAAGGTGGTTTTGATATTTCGCCGGATGGTGTTGCACTTGCAATATTTATGGAAAGTAAAAAATCATTATTATTTACCGTGGATCTTATGAGTGGCACAGCAAAAAAAATTGGTAAATTTAGTAAAGACATAAATTATATTGGTCTTGCGATTCCAACCAATCCTGTTGCTTATGCAATTTCTGGGAGTAGTTTATCGATATTTAATCCTATGAATCAATCTGCAGAAATTTTGAAAACAATTTCGGGATTACAGCCTGATGAAAATCTTGTAGGCATTGATTTTCGCCCATTGAATGGACAAATTTTTGCGATCAGCAACAATAGCCGCTTATATACAATTAACACCTCCAACGGAGCGGCAACATTTGTTGCCACATTGTCCGTTGCATTATCAGGAACCGCTTTTGGAATGGATTTCAATCCGGTTGTAGATCGAATAAGAATTGTTAGTAATACCGGACAAAATCTACGTGTAAATCCTGCAACAGGTATTGCATTAACCGATGGAAATTTAAATCCTGGTACACCTATGATCAGTGCTGCAGCTTATGCAAATAATTTTGCCGGAACAACCTCTACCACATTATTTGTATTGGATGCGAATGAAGGAAAATTATTTGTTCAAAGTCCACCAAATTCCGGTACACTATCTTTTATCGGGAATACCGGTTTCAATGCCTCATCATCAAATGGTTTTGATATTGGCAGCACCTCAAATATGGGTTTTGCTATTCTGCAATCCGGTGAAATGAGTGCATTGTACAGTGTGAATCTTATGAATGGAATGACTGAACAATTAAGAATGATTAATAATTCGAACGGGTTTACTATAGGTTTGGGTTTTTGATAGTTGATTATAAATAAAAAAAAGCTGGCACTTGTCAGCTTTTTTTTATGGATGTATATTCGGCTTTGTAATTTTAAATTAATTTATGCATGTAACTTTATAACATTAAGTTCAAAAAAATATTTATGAAGAGAACTGTTATTTCCGGGACAGGGTGCTATATTCCAACATTAATTCAATCCAATATACATTTTTCAAAACATGAATTTTATACAGAGGATAATCAACCGCTAGGGAAAACACCGGAGATTATAATTCAAAAATTTAAAGAAATAACCGGGATCGCAGAAAGGCGTTATGCAGCAGATGAATTGAATACTTCTGATATAGGATTTGTTGCTTCTGAGGCAGCAATAAAAGATAGTGGTATAGATCCGGAAACAATAGACCAATTAATTGTAGCACATAATTTTGGAAATGTAATACGCCATACCATACAAAGTGATGCAGTGCCTTCACTCGCTTCAAGGATCAAACATTCTTTACAGATAAAAAATCCAAATTGTATTGCATACGATGTGCTGTTTGGTTGCCCTGGTTGGATTCAGGGTGTAATTCAGGCTGATGCTTTTTTTAAAGCAGGTATAGCACAAAAAGCTTTGGTGGTGGGCACTGAAACTTTATCCCGTGTGTTAGATATGTCTGATCGTGATAGTATGATTTTTAGTGATGGTGCCGGTGCTGCCATTTTAGAATATAAAGAAGTTGAAGAAAACGGGCCTGGTATTTTAGGATCGGCAGCATTGACGCATGCTATGGAAGAAGTTGAATTTATTACTATGGGAAAGTCTTTCCATCCCGAAAGCGAAGAAAGTGTTCGGTTCATTAAAATGAAAGGAAGAAAGGTGTATGAATATGCCATGAAAATAGTTCCCGCAGCCATGAAAGATTGTCTTGATAAAAGTGGAGTACATATAAAAGATGTGAAAAAAATTTTCATCCATCAGGCTAATGAAAAAATGGATGAAGGAATAATAAAAAGATTATATCAATTATTTGATCATGCTATTCCTGAAAACGTAATGCCTATGAGTATTCACTGGTTAGGAAACAGTTCTGTAGCCACCGTTCCCACTTTATATGATATGGTAAGAAAACATAAAGTTGCTCATCAGGAAGTGCATGATGGAGATATTATTCTATTTGCATCTGTTGGCGCAGGAATGAGTGTAAATGCCATTTGTTACAGATGTTGATTTAATTTGTTTTTTCAATTTGTCCGCGAATTTCTCCTTCAGGAAAACTTCTGGAATGAAAATCTATATAATATCCACCATTCATTAATTGATTGGCCTCTGTTTCTGTAAATGTTATGGTATCATTTATTTGATTGCGTCCATTTATCAATAATTCTTTAACTACAGGTCCGTTATCAGGAAAAAATCCTTTATGCAAATGGGCAGTTTCCGGAGTTAAACTATCATAATCAATTTTAAATGCAAGAGCATGTTGCTGTATATTATAAGTACCTGTAAGCCTTCCGGAAGCCGGTGATGAATTAGGCGGGTTGACTTTAAATCCCCAAAGTTCTGAACGCAAAGCAACCTTAACATTATTCTGTTCAATTAGCGTTTGAGTTGGAGTTGATTTACTGCAGGAATATAAAATTAATATAATGGCGGGAACGAATATCTTTTTCATTTTTGTATTTTTCAAGGTGAGGTTATTAAACAGAAAACAAAAGCAATGCCGTTTAGATGTTAAACATAATAAGTTTGATTTTTTTTTGCATTTATTATAGTACAATTCGCATGATTTATTATATTGTCGAATTCAATGATCATGAACGAACACTTGAAATAAACATCAGTTGACCAGGATCAACGGCTCCGATTTGCCTCAGTCAGATGTGCTCAGCACTCATTACAAATAGGCTTCATTGGATCATGCACGTTTTTGGAATAAAGAACAGTTTTACAAAATCACTGTAGCCGATAATGGTATTGGATTTGATCCTGCCAATGCAGAAAAAATATTCGTGCTGTTGCATCGGCTCACTCATCAATCAGGTATTTCAGGAACCGGTATTGACCTTGCCATCTGTAAAAAGTTAACGGATAATCATCATGGAATTATTTCTGCAACTTGAAGGAAGAAAGGGCGCAACATTTACCATTATTCTGCCTATGAAGCAACAGAATTTTGGCTGATAGGCAAACCTAAAATAATAAGACTATACAACTGATTGTCCATTACAGCAACATTTTTTAAATGTCCCCATTCTGTAAATCCGTTTTTTTGAAACAAATTTATGCTTCTGATATTGTGGGCAAATATGAAGGCAAGTAAGGTGTGTATAGCCAATGCAGGGCACCAGTTGATAGCATCTTTTAATATCCTGTCTCCAAAACCCTGATTTCTTTTTTCTTCAGCTAAATATATGCTGATCTCAGCTGTTCCGGAATAGGCTGGACGTCCATAAAAATTTTGAAAACTTACCCAGCCAATCACCTCATTATCCAGTTCAATCATTTTGATAGGCCGCGTCATATTATGAGAAAAAAACCAGTCCGTTTTATCCTCTACGGAAACGGGTTCGGTGTCTGCTGTAACCAATCTGCCAGCAATAGTAGAATTATATATAGCTACAATAGCAGGCAGATCATCTGTTTCAGCATCTATGTAGGATAACTTCATCGACACTTACAAAATATATTTAAGCAACGGCTTTATTCACCAAAGCTGCCGCTTCACTTAATAGAATCGCGCTTTGAACTTTCAAACCACTTTCGTCAATTAATTTTTTTGCAACATCCGCATTCGTGCCTTGCAATCTTACTATGATCGGAATATTGATATTGCCAATACTGGTATAGGCATCAATAACACCTTGCGCTACGCGGTCACATCTAACAATTCCTCCAAAAATATTGATGAGGATCGCTTTTACTTTCGGGTCTTTTAAAATGATCCGGAATCCGGCTTCCACTGTTTGTGCATTAGCCGTACCGCCAACATCCAAAAAGTTTGCAGGTTCACCGCCACTCAGTTTAATCATATCCATAGTTGCCATTGCCAGTCCTGCACCATTCACCATGCAACCTACATTGCCATCCAGTTTTACAAAGTTCAGATTATATTTTCCGGCTTCTACTTCTGTAGGATCTTCTTCACTTACATCACGCAACGCGGCAACATCATTATGACGCATCAACGCATTATCATCTACATTCATTTTACAATCTACCGCAATGATCTTATCATCACTTGTTTTAAAAAGCGGATTGATCTCTAACATTCCGCAATCGAGCGAAACATAGGCATTGTATAAATTGGTTACAAAGCGTGTACAATTTTTAAAAGCCTCACCACTTAATCCAAGATTAAAAGCAATTTTTCTCGCCTGGAATCCTTGTAACGGACTGTCGGGATGAATCCATTCTTTAAATATTTTTTCCGGTGTATCATGTGCCACATCTTCAATATTCATTCCGCCTTCCGTACTATACATA
>JBKJSZ010000391.1:0-5932 GCA_046593675.1 Ferruginibacter sp. | reverse complement strand
CTAATTGAATCATAACGGAGGTGGATATCATATTAAGTACTAATTTCTGAGCTGTTCCTGCTTTTAAGCGGGTACTTCCGGTGAGTACTTCCGCACCGGTAACAATTTCAACAGTAAAATCAGCAACGTTACTTATTGCTGCACCCGGATTACAACTAATACTTCCTGTACTTATTTTATGGACTTTGCATTGTTCCAGACATTTCAATACATAAGGCGCATCGCCACTTGCAGAAATTCCAATTACAAAATCATTTGTTGTAATATGATAATTATTTAGATCAACCCATCCTTGCAACTCATCATCTTCCGCATTTTCAACTGCTTTCGTTAAAGCCTCTTTTCCTCCTGCTATAATTCCTATCACCATATTTTCAGGTACGCCAAATGTAGGTGGACATTCGGAGGCATCCAACACGCCAAGCCTACCGCTTGTTCCCGCACCTACATAAAAAAGTCTTCCGCCATTATTTAATTTTTCTTTAACTGCTATGATTAGTTTTTCTATTTGTAGTATTTGTACTCCTACAGCAAGAGGAACTTTTTGATCTTCTGCATTCATCGCATGCAACAATTCTGAGATTTCCATTTTCTCCAGATCATTATAAGGAGAAGAGGATTCTGTTATCTTCTGTATCATTTAATTAACATGAAATTTCACCAATCCATCCATTGGGTTTTTGATCACCGTTCCTAGCTGAAGTTCATATGCATTGCAGAGATCTGCGAGTACATCTTTAAACCCAAATGCCACACTTCCCACAAAGTGAATCGGGTACAACCAGCTTTCCCTGTATTTATACACATGATTAAAAAAGAAATCATTGAAACCATCTTCAATTATATTTTCAATCATATAATGGCCGCGGTTCTCAATCAGAAATTCTGTAAAACGCGAAAGGTATCGGTTGGCAAGCGGTTTTTTATACACCATATCCAGGATATCTGCAGAACTGATATTATTATATTTTGACGAAAACCGATCCATCAAATCGGGTTCAAAAGTTCCATAGAGAAAATACTGGATAACTTTTTTACCGAGATACGCACCACTTCCTTCATCTCCCAGGATGTATCCGATACCAGGGCTATTTTTTATAATTTTCTTCCCATTGAAATAACAGGAATTTGAACCCGTTCCTAAAATGCATGCAATTCCTTTTTGATTACCGCATAAAGCCTTGGCAGCTCCCATCAGGTCGTGATCAATATTCACTATAGCTTCTGGAAATACAACTTTAATAGCACGGCCCATTAATTTTACATTGACCGGATTGCTGCAACCGGTTCCATAGAAAAATATTTTTTCAGGTTGAGTTTTTTTGAGTACTGGCAATAATTCTTTTTTAAGTATGCCTGTAATCTGATCTTCTGAAAGAAAATAAGGACTGAGACCCTGTGTAAGGAATTTCTTTTTCTTTCTATTTTGTATTAAACACCATTCTGTTTTTGTTGATCCGCTATCCGCAATTAAAATGTTTCCCATATTGAATAATAAAACATTAAGGTAAACAATACACAGATATAAAAAGAGTATCAACAAAAAATTACCTTCGCAACTTATTTTAAAAAGGATATGCAGCAAGGAAAAAAAAATGTGTGGCTTCCATTGGTCATTAGTATAGCCATGGTAGCCGGAATGTGGCTGGGTTATAAAATGCGGGATTCAATGCCCGGCAAAAGTTTTTTCAATGTAGAAAGGCGCAGGCCTGTTGAAGAAGTTTTACAATTAATAGAGTCTAAATATGTTGATCAGATCAATGCAAATAATCTTGCCGATACTGCCATTGATGCCATGCTCGCAAAATTGGATCCACACAGCCAGTTTATTCCGGCACGTTCTGTAGACCAGGTTAATGAAGATATTTCCGGTGGATTTTATGGAATCGGAATTGAATTTGGAGTATATGATGATACATTACATGTAGTAAATGTTATCAAAGATGGCCCTGCATTTAAAGCCGGATTACAGATCGGTGATAAAATTCTGACAGCAGGTGACAGTATTTTATCAGGTAAAAAAAGAGATTCAGAAGGAATGCGGGAGATCTTACGGGGAGATCGTGGATCACAATTAATTTTATTGGTATTAAGAAAAGATAAGCAACAAAAAATTACGGTTGCCAGAGATATTATTCCGGTAAGCAGTGTGGATGCGGCCTATATGTTAGATGCTAAAACAGCTTACATTAAATTAAATAAATTCTCACAGAAAACTTACCGGGAATTTATGGAAAAGCTGGAATTTTTACAAAAAAAAGGTGCTACACAACTGGTGCTGGATCTAAGAGGAAATGGTGGTGGCATTCTGGATGAAGCTGTTGAAATTGCAGATGAATTTTTAACAGGTGATAAATTGATCACCTATACACTAGGCATACATTCTCCAAGAAAAGATTATCGCTGCCGTAGAGAAGGTTTGTTTGAACAAGGAAAACTTGTTGTGCTGGCCGATGAAGCCAGTGCCAGTGCAAGTGAAATTTTGATTGGTGCTTTACAGGATTGGGATCGAGCAACCGTAATTGGAAGAAGAACATTTGGGAAAGGACTTGTTCAGGAACAATATGATTTGAGCGATGGAAGTGCATTGCGCTTAACGGTTTCCAGATATTATACACCGTTGGGAAGAAGTATTCAGCGCTCGTATGCAAACGGAGTAAGTGCTTATTATAAAGAAGTATTGGATAGAACTACAGATACAAATGTTGTGACAGCCCATAATTCTAAAGTGTACACAACAAAAGCTGGAAAAAAAGTTTTTGGTGGAGGTGGAATTACTCCGGATATTAAAATAGGTATAGATACCGCAAGATTGGGAACCGTGGTTTCTGCGTTGTATTCGAAAGGCCTGATGAATGATTTCGGTTACCGGTATGTAGTAGCACATCCGGAAATTAAAACAGGTTATTCATCTCCTGCGCAATTCATGAATTTATTTAATATACAGGGAGATGCATGGAACTATTTTAAAACGATGGCAGCCAAAGATTCTATAAATATAAATGTAGCTACCAACTCAGAAATTAATTTTCTACACAGGTTTCTGAAATTATCGCTTGCACGTCAGCTATGGCGCACGGAAGGTTATTTTGAGTTGATGAATGCCGAGGATGAAACCGTAAAAAAAGCACTGGAAGAATTAAACAAATAGTTGTAAAAACGAAGAAGACCTCCAGGAATGGAAGTCTCGATCAATTTTACAAATCATCAAAAACAAAAAGCATCTTTATGGTTGAGGTTGGATATTAGTTTAAAACGGGGTTTTGTCATAACAAATATACTAGACCTTTTTTCCGGCAGATGTAGATTACGGAATAATCATATTGTAGTATAAAAACTACCATGTTTATTCATGCTTTCAGATAGTACTCCCTTATTGAAATTCAATACGTTTCAATCCCGTATGCTCTTTTATTATTGCTACATTTGCAAAAATAAATTTTGCATGTGGTTAAATAATATTCTGGAAACCATCGGTGATACACCGTTGATCAAAATCAATAAAATAACCAAAGACCTGCCTTGCACTGTTTTAGCAAAAGTGGAATATTTTAATCCAGGCAACTCTATAAAAGATCGCATGGCTTTGAAAATGCTGGAAGTGGCAGAACAGGAAGGTAAAATTAAACCCGGCGGAACCATTATTGAAGGAACCAGTGGAAATACCGGAATGGGATTGGCACTGGCAGCTTGTGTGAAAGGTTATAAATGTATTTTCACTACCACCGATAAACAATCAAAAGAAAAAGCAGATATTCTTAAAGCTGTTGGTGCAGAAGTAATTGTTTGCCCAACCAATGTAGAACCCGAAGATCCTCGTTCTTATTATTCTGTTTCAAAAAGACTGGCCACTGAAGTACCTAATTCATGGTACGTAAACCAATATGATAACCTTGCAAATCGTCAGGCTCATTATGAACAAACAGGTCCTGAGATTTGGGAGCAAACAGAAGGAAAAGTTACACACCTGGTGGTAGCAACCGGCACAGGCGGTACAATTATAGGAACGGGCAAATATTTGAAGGAAAAAAATCCGAACATAAAGATCTGGGCTATTGATAGTTACGGTTCTTTACTTAAAAAATATTTTGAAACCGGAGAACTTGATCAGAAAGAAGTGTATCCGTATATAAGTGAAGGTTTTGGGGAAGATTTTGTGCCTCAGAATTATGATATGCAATATATTGATGCGTTTACAAAAGTTACAGATAAAGACGGTGCGGTGATGGCAAGACGAATTGCCAAGGAAGAAGGAATGTTTTGTGGTTATAGTGCCGGAAGTTGTTTACAGGGAGTTTTTCAATTGAAAGATCAGTTAAAGCCAGATGATGTGGTAGTTTGTATTTTTCATGATCATGGCAGCCGTTATGTAGGAAAAGTATACAATGATGAATGGATGATGGAAAGAGGATTTTTAGATGTAAAAACTTTTAAAGATCTGGTAAGCGGACGGGGAAGTAAAAAACTTATGACCATCTCTCCCGATCAAACGGTTTTAGAGGCAATTGAATTAATGAAGAAATACGACATTGAAAATATTCCGGTATTTAATGGAGATGTAAATCTGGGTGCAATATCTGCCAATGGTTTATTCAATCATATATTATCCAATCCTGAAGTTAAAGCAGACGCCATCGCATCAGTTATGGAAAAAGCGTATCCCGAAGTGAGTTTTGAAACTCCGGTTGAACGATTAAGTTCATTTATTAACAAAGAAAATGGAGCGGTTTTAAGTCGTGATGAAAGTGGATCATATCATATTGTTACTAAATATGACATCATTCAAAGTTTATCAAAATAGCTATATAGTTAATCTACTTATTCTTATAACCAATTGATATTGCTACACTTTAAAAGGTGTAGCTTTATTTTTTATATGAATATACAATTTTATTTATCGTATTAATACGCTACTCAAATGAGTAGCTCTCCTATGGTTAACTCAGCCATTATACGTACACTGCGGTAATTACTCTGCCTGTAAAATAGAGCAATAACGCTCTTGTGTAACAGCCTTTGCCGTTGCATCTTTGTTCCAGAAGTTGATTGATTCAATTCAATCATTATCCAACAATCCAATTGAACCCGCAAATAGAACCAATATCCTAAATGCGACTTTGAAAAACTGTAAATCCAGTATCAATCAACTTCTTTTAAACGCTCTTTGAATTTAAAAATAGAAAACCAATATCCGCCTATGCTGTAAAAAGCGATGATGGCAAAAAAATAAACCAATATCCTTACAGGCAATATAAACATTGCAGAAAAACCAAAAGAATCCAAATCCTACACTCTTAGCGAGTGAAAAACCAAAAAAAAAACCAATATCCGCCTATGCTGTTAAAAGCGACGATGGCAAAAACCAGAACCTAATATCCTAAAAATGTGGTGGCAACATCGCAGAAAAACCAAACCAAACCAATATCCGCCTATGCTTTAACCGGCGACAATGGCAAAACCAAACCAATATCCTAAAATGCGATGGCAACATGGCAGAAAAACCAAGATCCATTACCGCTTGAAAACCAAAATTCCAATGATCCTAAAAGTGCCTATGCTTTAATAAGCGATGATGGCGAAAAACCGATTACCATCAGGAAGCAAATTACTTTAATATAGAGATAACCCCCTCTGAAAGTAAAACCCTAATCCTGGCCACAACCAATTAAGTTTGGTTACAAAATTTTAGAGGTCGTCCCAATAAGACGGCCTCTTACTTTTTTTATCAATTCTCATTCTTCCTACTCAGTGAATTTTAAAATTCCTATATCTCCATTCCTACCCTGCATTTAAATATAAATGCACTTTTTCCTTATTGAATTCAAAATCCCTTTATTTATCGTTGATCTATTTACTTGCCTACACTATTAACTCATTCGCCTTTGTATCTCCACTTTATAACATTCAACTATTTGCACATTTTAAATTTTGA
>JBKJSZ010000291.1:0-5780 GCA_046593675.1 Ferruginibacter sp. | reverse complement strand
GGAGAGGAAAATGTTCCGGGTAGCAATTTTAGATTTATATGAAGGCGTGGCCAACCAAGGAATGCGATGTATCAGAGAAATTTTGCAACAATTTGCTGAATTTAACCATTTAGACCTGCAGATCGATGAATTTGAAGTTCGTATAAGTAAACAGATCCCAGGTTTAGAATATGATGTGTACATCTCCAGCGGTGGTCCGGGAAGCCCTTTAGATAGCAAAGGAAGCGAATGGGAAGCTGATTATTTTAAATGGCTTCATAACGTTGAAAAATACAATCTCGATAACCTTAACAGCCATAAAAAACATATTTTTCTGATCTGCCATTCATTCCAATTGGTTTGCAGGCATTATAATTATGCCAACGTTTCTAAAAGAAAAAGTACAGCCTTTGGCGTTTTCCCTATTCATTCTATAGATTTTGGTAATGATGAACCGATTTTTCAGGGATTGAAGGAACCATTTTATGCAGTTGACAGCAGAGATTACCAGGTTACGGCACCACGGCACGACCTTTTAAAAGAAACACACGGGCATATTCTTGCCATTGAAAAATCGAGGCCACACGTTCCATTGGAAAGAGCTATCATGGCTATCCGTTTTAATGAATATATGATAGGAACGCAATTTCATCCTGAAGCAGATGCAGTGGGAATGTCATTGTACCTGCAAACCGAAGAAAAGAAAAAAACAGTTATAGAGAATCACAGTTTTGAAAAATGGGAATCGATGATCGAACATCTTAACGATCCTGATAAAATTATGCATACCTATTCTGTGATACTTCCAAATTTCTTAAGCCTGGCCGTAAATGCTACTTTTTTTGCAGAAGCATAAACAACAAAAGATGGCTGTTAGATCATAAGTATTAATTTAGCGTAAGGGCAAAACTTATGCAATGATTAAAAATCTCCGTTCTACATTCAATCAACAATTTACAGAAGAAAAATACCAGGCTTTTTTAAAAGATCTGCAGAAGGAACATCCCGGAACACTTGATTTCAGGGTTGCAGAAACACCCATTTTTATTCCGGCAGATTTTACACAAAAAATGTTGAATGCCTGTGATGATATCATTGAATTAATAATATCTCCGGGTTTTAAAAATATGACGGATAGAAGTATTCCACCGGAATATAATATTCCCGGTGAAAATGATTTTCCAGAATGTCTTGTTTTTGATTTTGGTGTTTGTAAAAACCTGGATGGAAAACTGGAGCCACAGCTCATCGAAATGCAGGGATTTCCAAGTTTATTTGCATACCAGATATTTCACAATGAAGCCACCAGGAAATATGCAGATTTTCCTGAAAACTTTAATGCCTACATGAACGGCTTTACCAAAGAAAGTTTCATTGAATTATTGAAAGATCTCATCATAGGTGACTCAGCAAAAGAAAATGTGATCTTGCTGGAAATACATCCGGAGCAACAAAAAACAAGAATTGATTTTGCATGTACAGAAGATATTTTAGGAATACAGACGGTTTGCCTTACACAATTAATGGCGGAGGGAAGAACATTGTTTTATGAAAAAAATGGAAGAAAAATAAAAATAGAACGGATTTATAACAGGGTGATATTTGATGATCTTGCCCAACAGGAAAATCTGCCGGCTATTGTTGATCTCAAATCCGGATTTGATGTGCAATGGGTTCCGCATCCCAACTGGTTCTATCGCATCAGTAAATTTACTTTGCCGTTTATTGATAACCCGTTTGTTCCGGAAACTTTTTTTTTAAATGAATTGAAGGAAGCCTTACCATTGGAACAATTTGTTTTGAAACCTTTGTTTTCCTTTGCAGGAATGGGAGTTGTGATTGATGTACAACAATCAGATATAGATGCCATAAAGGATCCGCATAACTGGATATTGCAGCGAAAAGTTGAATATGCAGATGTTGTGGAAACGATGGATGATCCTGCAAAAGCTGAAATACGTTTATTTTATTTCTGGAAAGAAGGCTGGGAAAAACCTAAGGCTGTATTAAATCTGGCCAGGTTAAGCAAAGGCAAAATGATTGGTACAAGATATAATAAAAATAAAACCTGGGTTGGCGGATCTATCGCACTTTTTGAAAATAAAATATGAAAACAGCAGAAACCTTTTATTATCATTTAAATCAATTACAGGAATTGCTGGTTAAAGCGGCAGCAGAAAAAGATCCTGCCATGTGGTTATTAAAAAATAATGCTCGTACGCCGGTTTTTATGATGGAAGCTTTATGCAAATTGTATAAAGAACTGGATGAAAAAACATTTTCAAAATTAAAACAACAATATAAAGCTCTGGAAGATGGCATTGGTAAATTAGATTATTATGTTGGTTTCGAAAATGCGTTTAAAGATCATATTCTTATTTCTGATTTTATAAAAAATAAAATTACCGTCACCGCCAAAGAACTCAATACATTTTTATTGGAAGAAAAATGGATCAGTAAAAATTTCAAACGGATTAAAAAAACGAAAGAAAAACTGGAAAGCGTTTCATGGCCTACTGAAAAAGAAGATGTTTTATTGATCGATAAGTTTTATAAAAAAAGTATTTTAGAAATAGAAACTTTTTATAAGGAGATAAAATCAAATTTTTCAGATATTGAAAATCAGCTACATGAACTCAGGAGAAAATTACGATGGCTGAGTATATATCCACATGCGGTTCGGGGAACAATTCAATTACATGGCGATGTAGAAAATCCGGATCTTCGTCAATATATAACGGAAGATGTGTTGCACTCTCCTTTCAATACATTTCCGGAACAAGGTGAAAGAGAATTTATTTATTTACTCAATAAAGCTCCTTTTCTGGCTGTTAGCTGGATGATCTCTTCACTCGGAAACCTTAAAGATGAAGGCTTGCGATTTTTCATTATAAAAGAGGCCGGCATTACGCTGGCTGCGGAAAAAATAGAGATTGAAAATATTCTTCAAAAGGCTACTTTGATGGCAAATGAATTTTTTAATAAAAAAGTATTGGAGCAACTGGTGTATAAAATGTGATCTTGTATAATTGTTGCTGTATGAATTATCGCTGAATGATACGCCCGATTGAAATAGAAAGCCCGCGAAGCGGCTTGACATGGAAAGCGGGACCAACGCTGAAGGAAATACTATCGCCGGCGTTCAAAAATTATTCACAACAACTTTTTTTGAAAAAACGTTTGAACATTCTTAAAATGTATTGTAAGATCTTCATGTATTTAAAGTTACACTTTGAGTATGATTAAGAGAATCAATTTCTGTTAATTCACAAACCACCATTGAATACCAAAACGAATGATTAGTCCCTGTGTTGGATAATTGGGCGCTGCAAAATTGTTTTTCGTAAAACCAAAGCCATCAGAAAAACTGACGGTATTTAAATTTTCTGTTCTGATATATCCCGTAAAAGTTTTTATTCTGAAATGAAAAAAAGCATTGATGTCAGGACGATTGCGGATGGTTACAGAATCCTGAGGGAAAAACTGACCTGTGAGGGGCGAATATTTATTGGCTTTAAACGGACTGTAAAAGCGCATTTCCATACCTGTACTCAGAAGCAAATTTTTAAAATATACACCCTCAAATGCAAAACGATGCCTGGTATACAGTAACGGTACACGTATTGGCGAAGATAAGTCTACCTGCTGAACGGCAGCTTCAATATACCAGTTAAAATGTTTTTTCAACTTCAACTTCGTAGCCCCGTTTATTTGTAATAGATTTATAAGTTTAGCATATTGAGCGGTATGGTAGAAGTCAGTAAAATAACTGTAATTGGTAAAGATCACATTTCTGAAACCTAATGTAAGCCATGAATTATTGGAATTAGCACCAAATGAAATTATGTTTTCCTTTTTAAAAGAATTATTATTTCCGAGATTAAACGATGACCGGTTATCAAAAATAAAAGAAGGAGTTCGGTTTACATTATCAAAAAACACGGTGATATTGCCAAAACGTTTATTTAAAAAGCGGCTTAATTTAGCATGAGCGAGATAATCTCCGGCGTTCAGTCCATTCAAATAAAACTCACCTTTAAGTTCCATATCCCATTGTTTGTTACGGGTGCGGTTGCGATATTCGCCATGAACTATAAGGTTATAAAATTTATCAGTGCCATTGGTAAATCTGCCATTAATGTTTTGCCAGGTTGCGCCGGCGGAAATAAATTGCGCAATGTTTTTTGCATCCGGAAAAGAAATGATGCTGATATCATTTGACATCGTTGACCATTTTTCAAAAACATTTACGGTATCGGAAGGCCCTGCAAAAGAAAAATCGTACCATTTTTTATAAATAGCAGAATCTGCATAAATATCTCCAAAGCGGAAATTTCTGGAGCTGGTTTGAAAAGTATGCTGAAAACGCAATCGCGGATAAAAAAGAAATTCTGTGGTGCTGTCATTAACAGCAATACTGTCGCGTTGACCTACATCAAAATAATGCCGGATCATCAGGTTAAAATCTTTGTACGTATTACCGGTATTTACCGTTGTTACAAAGGGATTTGTTTGAAATTGTGAAGCATTGCCCAGATTAACCGGAACACTAAAACGATCTTTACGATTGGGATCTCTCAAAAAACTATCTGCCACAATACCGCCGTTTTCAGAGGCACGTATCGTATTGCCGAGCATTACGAAAGTTACATTGTATCTTTTTCTTTTTGTAAGAAAATTTCCAAAGAACCGATAATTATTGTGATTGGTATTTTGTGTAATAAAAAGTCCGGGCGCCGTAATCAGCCGATAATCAAAACCGAAATTAATATTTGCATTTGGATTTTGTGTGTGCGTCGCTTTAATCATTTGCTCTTTACCGGAAGCGAGCTGATAACTCAATGAAGAAAATGGCCTTGTGGTTCTGTAAATTTTTGTTCCATCAATTGTAAAACGGTATAAGTCGTATGCATGAAAACCCGGATCCCAACCTGTTGATAAATTTGGTTGAAAAATAATCGGGTATGCAGCAGCACCGTTATTTCCTAAATAAATATAATTGGAAGGAACGGGAAAATAACGATCGAAATCATTCACGGAAGAATCGATGTACAACTTTCGTGTAGAATCCAAAAAATGATAACTGATGGTTATAGAATCCTTCAGGTCATTTCGCTGTTGAAATCCAATAGTATCTTTCGAAGCATTAGGTGAATTTGTATTCCTGTTTCCGTTTCCGGAAGGATTAATTGTTTGCGGAATACGCCTCGGAACCTGCGCATCAGCAGATACACAACAGAATAAAAGAATAGTACTTAATATCTTTTTTATAATCACCTTTTATAATTGCGCCACCAGTTCTTTAAAGATATGTGTAAGCTTAGGTTCCGCAGCTTTTGCGGCTTCCAAAACTTCCTGATGTGTGATCACGTTTTCTTCTTCACGGATGCCGATATCGGTAATAACACTCATAGCAAAAACCGGCAGTCCCATATGATTGGCGGCAATCACTTCCTGAACGGTACTCATACCTACCGCATCCACACCAAAAGTATGCAGCATCTGGTATTCTGCACGGGTTTCAAAAGTTGGACCGGTAACAGAAATATATATTCCGGTCTTTATATCATATCCAGCTTTGGCTGCAATGGCTTGTGCGCTGCTGATCATTTTTTTACTGTAAGGTTCACTCATATCCGGAAAACGGGTTCCTAATTCTTCGAGGTTTTTTCCGACCAGCGGATTAGGCATAAAAAAACTGATATGGTCTTTTATGATCATCAGATCTCCTACTTTATAACTTGTGTTGGTGGCACCCGCAGCATTACTTAAAAACAAACTTTTAATGCCTAAAAATTTCA